>NZ_JBXBAV010000100.1:0-16509 GCF_056783245.1 Flavobacterium sp. TC780
GTGTGTGCTTGGTTCGGTTGGTAGCTGCTAAGGTTAATACATGCTCCTGTTGTTAGGGAGGCAGCACCTACACCAAAACTAATTCTAGAAACATTTGTAGACCCTCACTTTTTCACTTCTCAAAGAAGAAGTCAAGTGCAAAATTTAGCTCCTGAAAGAAAAAAAATGGAATCTGTATTTCATAATTGTTTAATTAATTTAATAATAGTTGGTGATTTAGGAGCAGGGAAAACAACATTGGTTAAAAAGCTATGTCAAAGTATATTTTTAAAAGATGGATTATATTATAAAGAAATTAAACTTTCCGTTTTAATTCGATTAAGAGAAATTAATGCATATAAATCAGAAATAGAACCCCTCACTTTTTTCGAATTTATATTAAATAAATTGGGGTTTGTACTGCGTGATTTTAGCAAAGATGAAATTAAACAAACTAATTCTTATGTTTCTAACCTAAAAAAATATGTTTGTGACTTTTTGGAAGATCTACATGTTCTTGTTCTTTTAGATGGATTTGATGAAGTAAATGATATTCATGTTCGCAAAATAATTATTGAGGATATAGAAATGCTTTCAACTTCATTTGTAAAAAGTAAAATTCTGGTTACTAGCAGAACTGCGGAATTTAGCTATACAATTTCAAACACCCAAACTTTTGAGATCGCACCTTTAAATGATGAACAAATTGATATTTTCATTAATCATTATATTAAAAAGCATGAAGAAGCTAGTAAATTTAAAAAAGAACTTTTTTTCTAGTCCATATTTTGACACATCTCGCAAACCACTCGCTTTAGCTCATCTTTGTGCTATCTACGAAAGATATCAAAATTTACCTCCAAAGCCTAAATCAGTTTATAAAAAAATTGTGGGTTTATATATAGAAGAATGGGATGCGCAAAGAAGAATTGATAGAGTCAAAAAAGGTATTGCTGTTTCGGAATATAATAATTTATCTAATGATCGTAAATTTGAATTCTTAACGAAATTTGCATATTTATTAACAACTGAATTTAGCAATTCATCTATATTTACTGAAAATGACATTACAAAATGCTATAATCTTCTGTTTCAAGAATTTGATTTACCAATAAAGCAATCTAAATTAATTGTGAAAGAAATCGAAGGACATAGTGGACTAATACTACAATCAAGCAATGAAACATTTGAATTTTCGCACAAATCCATACATGAATATTTAACCGCTGAATATATATCTTGGATGGGGTCATTTCCTAAGAAGCCTGGGTTAC
This sequence comes from Flavobacterium sp. TC780, assembly GCF_056783245.1. Lineage (NCBI taxonomy): Bacteria > Pseudomonadati > Bacteroidota > Flavobacteriia > Flavobacteriales > Flavobacteriaceae > Flavobacterium > Flavobacterium sp. TC780. The sequence continues at coordinate 1,254 of NZ_JBXBAV010000100.1, forward strand.
TTTTAAAAATTCCTAACGAACTTGCAATAGCTACTGCCCTATCTTCTGAACCAAATTTATTTTTATTTAGGCTTTTTGTAAAATATTTAAAAAATAACACAAAAAACATATCATTTGTTAATGCTTTTCTAAGCAGATTATATCTTGAAAAACCTGACTTCAGAGTTAAGCATATTAGGATTTACATTAGCATACATTTATAGTATTTTAAAATTTGGCGATACTAATAGTCTAAAAAATAAAAGTAACTTTCTTTTTGCCGATGATTACAAAATACCAATGAATTATTACTAAAATTAATACAAACTAATTCTAATGTAAAACTCTCAATAGAAGAATTTTTATCTTATTATAGAGTAAATTATAATTACAAAATTACAACAAATGATTCTGTAGATTACAAAATTACTCGAGTTCATAAATTAAATAATATTCCTAATTATAGCAAAACAGATCAACCAGAGTTTTTAGTTGTTCCTGCATTTTTTTTATAAATAAAAATAGACAATATACTTTAAAATAGCTAAATATTAAGTCCAGCTCGTGAACACAAAGAAATTCAGAAACTTATTGGAACGCTCACGAGCGGGACGCTCGCGCTAGCAATTGAACATAAAAAAAGAGACCTCATCAAAAGTCTCTTCTCAATTTAATATATTTTCAAAAATGTTATTTCCCATTCAATAATTTCTCTAAATACTCAACTTTATCTTTTTCAGCTTGTACCAAACGTTCGTAAAGTTCAACTACTTTATCTAAAGGATTAAAAGTGCAGTCGTAATTATTATTTGATCCTTGTCCAAAACTACTATTTGAAACAGCATCATTAAAAGTATTAAAATAATTAAAAACTGCTTCTTCCGAAAAGTTCTTAATTGCTTCAACAGAAACTTCCAGAGCTTTTGCTATCTCAATTAATTTTTGTTCGTCTACAGTTTCGCTGTTTTCAATAGCCGAAATTGCCTGCTGATTTGTTCCTAAAGCCTGTGCCAGTGCTTCCTGTTTCATATCTTTAAGCTCTCTGATACGGCTTATATTTCTGCCGATATGTTTTGGTTTTATTGCTGTACTCATAATTCAAAGATATTTAAAATTCTTAAACTAAAATAAATTTAGGTAAAAAAACAAATCTATTTATGTAAGATACTCTTTTCATAATTGATATAAATTGACAAATTCGGCTTTAGCCAAAAATACAAAAGATTAGACTAAATATTTATTATTTATTGAAAACAGATTAACAAAGATTCTATTACTTTTACATTTTATCCCTTATCATAAAACACAAAAGTAATTTTCTTAAAAAATGAAGAACAAGCTACGTTTTCTCCCTATTGCCCTACTTGTATTTTTTATATCAAATCAAACAATTTTGGCTCAAACCAAAGACAATTACAGCACTAGGATTGATAGTCTGATTCAAACAACTTCTGTTCGTCCTTTTAATGGTAATGTGCTAATAACTCAGAATGGAAAAACTAAGTATTCAAAAGCATACGGCTATTCTGATTATGCTAAAAAAACTCCTCTTAAATTAAGTGATCATTTTGTTATTCTTTCCAATAGCAAGCAAATAACTGCTGTTTTGATTCTTCAGGAAGTCGAAAAGGGTAAAATCGTTTTAAATACTCCTATAAAAAAATATCTGCCAAACTTAAAACAGCCTTGGACAAGCACCGTAACTGTAGAAAATTTACTAAATCATACTTCGGGTATTGTCGATTTTGAGAAACCAACCGCCTTTGCTGTTGGAACTCAATTTAAATATACCGATTTGAATTATATTTTGCTAGGTCAAATTATAGAAAGAGTGACTAATAAAACGTATGAAGCGGTTGTGAACGAATTGTTCAAAGTCAATAAAATGAAAGATAGCTTTTTTCCAAATGCAACTAATCAAAAAGAGATTGTAAACGGTCGTGAATATTTTAAAGACAATACAACCAAAGAAATTCAAGGCATTGTTGTTCCCAAAGAAAGAATTCCCGCAGCAGGACTTGTAAGTACTGTTAAAGATTTAGCACTTTGGAATAGCTTACTACATAATGGTAAACTTTTAAACGAAGCTACCTATAGTCGAATGACCACTTATACTATTACCAACCAACACCCTGTTTTTGGCGATACAGCAATTGGATATGGATATGGTATTCGTGTAAACGACGAAGCTAAAATTAAAGAATTTGGTCATACCGGAATTGTACCCGATCAAGGATTTACATCGGTTAACTTATATTATCCTGAAACAAATACCAGTATTATTGTTCTGGAAAACCAAACCTTTGATAATTTTGATATCGCTTATTATTTTGAAGCTGAAATTAGGAAAATTGTATTGAATAGTGGGTTATTGAATTAATCAGGCATAAGAATTTAATAACTGTGAAATATTATCAATATAAAAACATTTAGATTACATGAAGTTTCGATAGCTATTTAATTTATCGAATTGACCAGCATTGCTAAAAAAAACAATCTAAAACCAATCAAAATGAAAAAAAATATTTTTTATGTTTTATTGCTATTTATAATAAGTTTTTCAAGTATCGCTCAACATTCTTTAAAAAGAATTTGGGTAACAGATAGTATTTTACCAATTCCAGAATCGGTATTTTACGATAAAATAGATCGGGTATTATACACCTCTTTAATGGATGGTTCACCGGCTGAACGTGACGGAAAAGGAAGTATAGAAAAATTAACAACCGATGGTAAAATCATTAATTTAAATTGGATATCAGGCTTAAATGCTCCAAAAGGAATGGCAAAATTCAAAAATAAATTATTTGTAGCCGACCTTACAGAAATTGTAATTATTGATATAAAACAACAAAAAATACTAAAAAAAGTAACCGTTAATGATTCCAAAATATTAAACGATGTAACTGTTGATACAAAAGGAGTTGTTTATGTGTCTGATCCAAAAGTTGGTAAAATTTTTAAATTAGAAAATGATATTGCAGGTGTTTATTTAGAAAACCTAAATAAACCAAATGGTCTAAAATTCATCGATGATGATTTGCATTATTTAGATAATGGTTCATTATACAAAATGGATAATAAAAAGAACAAGCACCTTTTGACAGAAGGTATGGATGAAAATACAGATGGAATTGAACCGATAACAAATAGTGAGTTTATTGTGAGTTGTTGGACTGGAGTTATTTATTATGTAAATAAAGATGGCTCAAAAGAAATTCTTTTGGATACCAGAAAAGAAGAATATTACTCAGCGGATATAGGACTCGACAATGAAAAAAAAATAGTTTATATCCCTTCCCTTTTCAAAAAAACCATAGCAGCTTATTCACTTAAATAAAATAATAACCTGTCTGTTTTTTCTCTTAAATTATCTATTTCAAAAACCACTTATAATTAACTAACCAAATACTAAAAATGAAGAGAACTACTTTAGGAATACTACTTATCGCTTTACCAATGTTATTTATTAATTGCTCCAAGGACGAAAGTACTACAGCTCCACCTCAAACTGCCCAAACACCAGATCCAAGATTACCCAATCAAGAAGTTTTTAAACCCGCAATACAATTGGTTCCCAAATCAGTTACTGGAAAAGTTACTGGAAAATCAACCGCAACGAAACAGCGTATTGTCAAAGAATTAATTTTTAGAGTTACCAAAGATCAACTTGGGAACGAGGTTCAGAATGAGTTGAAAGAAAATAGATATTTATATGATTCAAAAGGCCGATTGTATTCAATAGACAGATACATCAAAGACAAATTCATTGGAATAATTTCTAAATATGAGTTTGATGCTGCGGATAAAGTTACAAAAGCCTATCATGGTAATAATCCTGTTGAAATTAATAGTGGTGGGTATATCACAAAAACAACTGGCAATGATGGAGGAATAATGGCCATATATTACGACGAAATCGGGCGCCTTGCAAAAGAAATTGAAACAGGAACTTATCAGCAGGAGATTGAACATCAGGGACCTGATGGAAATTACACATACGAAACTGTTACCAATCCTAAAACAGCTACTTATTTATACAACTATGTTGATAATAAAGTATTTGTTAATATCCTCTTGACTGAAAAAAACTACTCTACAGCTAAAGAGACTGCTACTGGAACTGAATATGTTGTTAAAGATAAAATTACTGAAATTACATACGAACTTACTATAGATTATACGAAGGCTGGTATATATTCTAGTGAACCAATCTTTAGATGTTACATTTATAATTGGATGCATATATTAGATTGGAAAGTTAAAGCAGTATCTGAAGGTGTAACAGAATATGAATTAAGATATGATTATGAATATGTATATGATTCGAATGGGTACTTAAAAGAGTCTAAACAAACGACAACTCGAGCATCGCAGCCTGATCGTCCTTTAGTTATGAAAACGCTATATACTTATGAGTAATTTCAATAACTGTTTTAATTTATAACCTATTTCCATAAGATTAAACTAAAAGCTACAACTATAATTTTGTAGCTTTTTTTTATCTTTGAAAACCAATCTCAAGAATAAAAAAACCTCATGATTACAAAAGCGACATTACAGGATATTCCTGCATTAAATACATTAATAAATTCAGCTTACCGCGGTGAATCTTCAAAAAAAGGCTGGACTACAGAAGCCCATTTATTAGAAGGAAAAAGAACAACCGAAGAAGAATTAAAAGAAATCTTTTTAGATCCTAAAAATACATTTCTGAAATATACAGAGAATGACAAAATTATTGGTTCTGTTTTGTTAGTAGAAAAAGAACATCAATTGTACGTTGGAATGCTTACTGTTTCTCCTGAATTACAAAATAGCGGTATCGGAAAAAAGATGTTAGCTGAAGCAGAAGTTCATGCCAAAACTTTAGGCTTGTCAACTCTTAGTATGACAGTTGTTTCAGTTCGTTCGGAACTTATTGCGTGGTACAATCGTCACGGTTATGTAGATACTGGCGAAAGAGAACCTTTTCCTGCAAGCGATATTCATATTAACGTTTCTGATAAACCTTTGGAATTTATTCATTTAGAGAAAAAGATTTAATTATTTAACCACAAGTTTGTAAGACACTCAAAAAATTAACCGCAAAGGTTGCAAAGAGATACGCGAAGTTCGCTAAGATATTGGTGTTATCTCGCTAAAAAAAGCTTTGCCTCTTTGAACCTTAGAAAATCACATTTGATTTCTTATTAAAAATAATAAAAAATGAACATAAGCCTTTTGCCTAAAAAAGACAGTAAATCCTCTATTTGGAGTGGTGGATTGACTTATGAATATATGATATATCCGAAAACTGCAAATTATACTGATAGAAATTTTATATTCAGAATAAGTAGTGCTACAATAGAGCAAGAACCTTCTGAGTTTACCAAATTCAAGGGCTATTACCGATACTTGGTTATGCTTGACAACAACTTACATGTTGAGGTTAACAAAGAAAAAAAAATGTATGAGAAATATGAAATCATGGAATTTAATTCGAATGATGAAGTGACTTCTTATACGAAAGGCATTGATTTTAATTGGATGATTTCTGAAAAAATATCCCATCACAAACTAAAAATAACGAATAGCAATCAAAATTGTAATGCTCAAATAATATTTTTATTTTCTTTACATGCAACAGTTATTAAAATTAACGAAAAACCATACGATCTAAATCCTTATGATTTGTTAGTCATTGAAAATCAAAAAAGGGAAAATCTAATGCTTCATTTTTCTAATGAATGCCTCTTCGGAATATTGGATTTTTAATCCACAGTTAATCCTTTAATCTATCGCATAAAATTTAACCGCAAAGAGCGCAGTCCCGATAGCTATCGGGATCGCAAACAACGCAATAGCATTTCTCGCAAAGACTCTAAATCGCAAAGAAAAAAACTAAAGTTTTTTTACCTTTTCAACCTTTGTTCCTTTGAACCTCTGCACCATTGTCTCTTAAATTTATAGAACCAATTCCTCAAACAATCTCTGAATCGTTTTATCCAAATCCTGACATCAACCCGGATGTGGTCTTGAGGTTTGAATTGCCGAACTGCGTATGGCTGTTAACCAGCGAAATCGCTCAGGAATTTCCATTTGTCCAATTGGTCCGCCATCTTTGGCTCCATTGGCTATTTTTTCTAATGAGGTTAAATTACAATGCAATTGTTCTACATCAAAATCGGCTGAAAGAGCTTGGATTCTGGCATCATTTATATGGTACAATACTTTTATAAATTTGGCTCTTTTGCAAAATAATATGACACCTATATTTTAGGAATTCTTCGCGCTCTACTCTTGGTACAACACGTATTACGGCATATTCATATAAGTGACTATCTTGCATTTTCGGCTTGTTTTACAAAAATTTCAGAATGGTCTAATCGTGTTTGCAAGAATTGTAAATATACATTTCGCAATCCTTCGGGTGTTTCATCGGTATCTTCCCAATTGAGCCATTCGTCTGGAATAAGTGCTACTATTTCCTGTAATAATTCGGGAGTTAAAATGGTTTTATATTCTGAATCGACTTCTTTTAAAAGTGATGCTTGTGGTAATAATACGTGATCTTTTATTAATGCAAATGGACTTTTGGCATGTTGCTCCCAATTGTTCCATGAATGATGAAAATACAAACAAGCCCCATGATCTATTAACCATAGTTCTTTATGCCATATAAGCATATTGGTATTTCTAAATGTACGATCTACATTGGTAATAAAAGCATCTAACCAAACAATCTGTGATGCTAGTTTAGACTCAACCACAGTTACAACTGGATCAAAAGTAATTGCTCCTGATAAAAAATGTAAAGCCAAATTAAGCCCTTGACTTCCTTGCAGTAAATCCTGAATTTCCTCATCACCTTCGGTTCTGCCAAAAGCTTCATCCAAATTAGCAAATACCAATTCAGGGATTTGAAGTTTTAATGCATTCGCAATTGCGCCTCCTACCAATTCGGCAATTAGTGCCTTTACGCCATGTCCGGCTCCTTTAAATTTTAAGACGTATTTAAAATCGTCATCTGCTTCGGCCAAAGCGGGTAACGAACCGCCTTCTCGTAACGGACTTATATATCGCGTTACGTTTACCGTTCTTAGATCAAGTTTGTTTTTCATAGTCAGCTTTTACTGGAATACAAACTTACTAATTTAGATTTGTTAGTCTTCTTTGATTAGTTAGATTTTTAGAATTCTTAGATTAGTTAGAGAAAAGAATATAGAGTATAGAGAAAAAGAGTAAAGAAAATAGAAGAAAGAAGAAAGACTTAAAGAAGTTGTTTGCTATGTTTTTAAAAATCTATACGCATCCATTATTAAACCATGTCGGTAAAGACTCATCGCAATGCGTCTTTTACAATATGATTCAGCGTTGCGCTTAATTTGGTTCACGCAGATTCGGCAGATTTTTTTCTCTGTATTGGTTTTAAGATTTTGTTTGTGGAATTTATTGTGGTCCTTCGACTACGCTCAGGAGGACGAACTGAGTAATCTAAAATAAAAACATCATTAAATCTTATTTCAGCGTTAGGCTAATTTTGGTTCACGCAGATTTTGCAGATTCGGCAGATTTTTTTCTCTGTATTGATTTTAAGATTTTGTTTGTGGAATTTATTGTGGTCCTTCGACTCCACTCAGGAAGACAATCTGAGTAATCTAAAATAAAAATTTCATTAAATCTTATTTCAGCGTTAGGCTAATTTTGGTTCACGCAGATTCAGCAGATTTTTTTATCTACATTGGTTTTAGGATTTTGTTTGTGGAATTTATTGTGGTCCTTCGACTCCACTCAGGAAGACAATCTGAGTAATCTAAAATAAAAATTTCATTAAATCTTATTTCAGCGTTAGGCTAATTTTGGTTCACGCAGATTTTGCAGACTCGGCAGATTTTTTTCTCTGCATTGGTTTTAGGATTTTGTTTGTGGAATTTATTGTGGTCCTTCGACTCCACTCAGGAAGACAATCTGAGTAATCTAAAGTAAAAAACATCATTAAATCTTATTTAAGCTTTAGGCTAATTTTGGTTCACGCAGATTTAGCAGATTCAGCAGATTTTTTTCTCTGCATTGGTTTTAGGATTTTGTTTGTGGAATTTATTGTGGTCCTTCGACTCCACTCAGGAAGACAATCTGAGTAATCTAAAATAAAAATTTCATTAAATCTTATTTAAGCTTTAGGCTAATTTTGGTTCACGCAGATTTAGCAGATTCAGCAGATTTTTTTCTCTGCATTGGTTTTAGGATTTTGTTTGTGGAATTTATTGTGGTCCTTCGACCCCGCTCTGGAAGACAATCTGAGTAATCTAAAAAATCTTCTTTTTTAAAATCTTGAATCTCTAAATCTTTTTTCTTTACTCTTTTTTCTTTACTCTTTTTTCTTTACTCTTTTTTCTTTACTCTTTTTTCTTTACTCTTTTTTCTTTACTCTTTTTTCTTTACTCTTGCTTCTATACTCTTGCTTCTATACTCTTGCTTCTCTAAGTCTAATCTAACGATAAAAACGCTTTACCGAGATTTGCAATAATATCTGATGCTATAAATGACTGATATCCTGTTTCGGGCAAAGCAATATCAGCGGTTAAACCATGTAGATATACTCCTAATTGCGCAGCTTGAATTGGCAAATATCCTTGAGCTAATAGACTAGTGATTATTCCGGTTAGCACATCGCCACTCCCTGCGGTTGCCAATGCGGCATTTCCTGTTGTATTTTGGTAGATGTCTTCTCTATTTATTATATGTGTTGGAGCACCTTTCATGACTATTATTACTTGGTGCTTTTTGGAAAATTTTATGGTTTTTGCAAATTTTTCGCTATCTGAATGCCAACTTCCTATTAAGCGTTCTAGCTCTTTGGGATGTGGTGTGAGTACTGTATCTGGCTGTAGCAAAGCAAACCATGATTTATTTTGTGACAGAATATTTAGTGCATCGGCATCGATAACTAGAGGTATTTTGTTTGTTTTTAAAAACTCATAAAATGCTTTTTGCGTGTTGGCCTCCTGCCCTATTCCTGGGCCTATTCCTATAGCTTGTGGTTGGATATCCAATATAATCTCAGATATGTATTTTTCATCTGTTGTGGTTACAACCATTACTTCGGGGATTGTAGATTGGAGGATTTCGTAACCGCATTTTGGAACATACGTAGTTACGAGTCCACATCCCGATTTGAGGCAAGCCTTTGATGCTAAAACTGCTGCTCCTATCTTACCATAACTTCCTGCAATTATTGCTGCATGTCCTTGTATCCCTTTATGCGTTTTAGGATTTATTGGTTTATAAATCTGTTGAATCTCAACTTGGGTCATGGTAATGGGGGTTTTCATGAAATAAATATTTTTATTAAAATTACAAAAAAACATGATTCTAAAATCACATCTATTTCCTGATATACTCTAGCCCTGATTACTTCACTAATATTTTTATTTTAATAAGTGTTCAGTGAACTACGTTTGCAGCGGCATCCTTTATGTTTTTTCCTTTAAAAACATAAAGATATAGCGAATAGCAGAAAACAGCTCCTAATTTTTGCGATTTTTATAATTCTGAGTACTTGTTTACAACATTTTTTGAATAAATTTGCGATTAACTTTTATAAACACACACAATGAAAAATACTGCGCTAACGCACATACATGAGGGTTTGGGAGCGAAAATGCTGCCTTTTGCTGGTTATAATATGCCTATTTTATACGAAGGTGTAAATGCTGAACACGAAACAGTTCGTACTGGCGTGGGCGTTTTTGACGTTTCGCATATGGGTGAATTTTTATTAACTGGTCCAAATGCTTTGGCTTTAATTCAGAAAGTTACTTCTAATGATGCTTCGACGCTAACTATTGGCAGAGCCCAATATTCTTGCTTACCGAATAATGATGGCGGAATTGTAGATGATTTGATTATTTATAAAATGAAGGAGGAAGAGTATTTACTTGTTGTAAATGCTTCGAATATTGATAAAGATTGGAATTGGATCTCTTCTCACAATGATGTAGGTGCTGAAATGAAAAATCTTTCGGACGATTATTCTTTGTTAGCAATTCAAGGGCCTAAAGCTGTTGAAGCAATGCAAAGTTTAACTTCTGTAGATTTATCTGCTATCCCTTATTACCATTTTGAAGTTGGTACTTTTGCTGGAGTTGAGAATGTAATTATTTCGGCTACTGGTTATACTGGTTCTGGTGGTTTTGAAATTTATTGCAAAAATGATGAGGTTGAACACATCTGGAATAAGGTGTTTGAAGCTGGTGCCTCTTTTGGTATTAAACCAATTGGATTGGCAGCTCGTGATACTTTGCGCTTAGAAATGGGCTTCTGTTTATACGGAAATGATATTAATGATACTACATCTCCTCTTGAAGCTGGGCTGGGTTGGATTACAAAATTTACTAAAGATTTTACTAACTCTGAAAATCTAAAAAAACAAAAAGAAGCTGGAGTTACCAAAAAACTTGTTGGTTTTGAGATGCAGGAACGTTCTGTACCAAGACAGGGGTATGAAATAGTAGATGCATCTGGAAATGTAATTGGAATTGTAACTTCAGGAACTATGTCTCCATCTATAGGTATTGGTATTGGTCTAGGATACGTTACTGTTGCTAACAGTACTGTAGAAAGCGATATCTTTATTAGAATTAGAAAAAATGATGTTCCTGCGAAAGTAGTAAAATTACCTTTCTATAAAAAATAATTTACTTTTAAAGTAGAATACAGAAATACTGCTTATATAGCACAGCTTAAAATGATTAACTCCGTTTTATCTTTAAAATCAAGTAAATCTGAAGCTACATTCTATTTCGACACCAATATTTTGGAGAGATTATACTCGTTTTATCAAAAAAATTAGCGTAATTTTAGTTTAAATGTTGATACTCGATTTATGAAAAAAATTTCATTGGTATTTCTACTTGCTAGTTTCTCTCTGTTTGGTCAAGATAGCGACTCTACATGCGAAATAGTAACCAAAATAAATGCGCTTATTCAAAGCGAACATATTCAACCTAAACCGGTAGATGATAGTCTATCGGTTTTTGTTTTTGATCACTTAATTGATGACCTTGACTCTTCTCGAAATATCTTCCTGAAATCAGAATATGATGCTCTTGCCAAAAAATATCGTTTGAATATAGATAATCTTATTTTTAAAAAAGATTGCACTTTCTTGAATGATATTATTTCTAAATATCGAAATGGTCTAATACGAAATAAAATCGCTTTGGAAAAAATCCTAAATGAACCTATCGATTATTCTGCTAAAGACACCATTCGATTTTATAAAAAATCTTTTCCTGTATATATGAAGGAAAACGAAGTTGAGAAAGTATGGCGCAAAAAAATGCGTTACGAAATCTTGGATGAAATAGCTGAAGCAAGCCCTAATTTAGATTCGCTTAAAGCAAATTTTAAATCTCTTGAAGCTATTCATAAAAGGTCTGTCCTTGATAATGAAATATGTCGAATTAATACGCTCTTGCAAACGGGGAAAAAACCACAGGAAAAACTATATGATTATTTCTGTACTTACTTTGATCCTCATACGGCCTATTTTAGCAATGACTCTAAATCTAGTTTTGTTGCTTCTTTATCTAAAGAACACTTATCATTGGGATTAAACGTTAATCTGAATGAGAAAAATGAAATTATTGTTGCTGGATTGGATCCAAATGGGCCCGCCTTCCAAACAGGTCAAATAAAAAAAGGAGACCAGATTATCTCTATATCTAACCAAAAAGAAACTTTAAAAGTTTCGTGCGCTACCCTTGAATCTATTTCGACTATGATTTTATCTGAGTCAAACAAAAGTATCACACTTACTCTCAAAAGAAATTCTGGTAAAAGTTTTGATGTTTATATCGAAAAACAAATCATGAAAGATGAAGAGAACTCTGTTTTTAGTTTTATAATAGGTAAAGAAAGTAAGATTGGTTATATAAAAATCCCTAGTTTTTATGCCGATTTAGAGGGTAATAGCGGAAAAGGCTGCGCTGATGATACTGCCAAAGAAATTATTAAATTACAGAAAGACAATATTAAAGGCCTCGTTATTGACTTAATCAATAATGGTGGAGGATCTATGGAAGAGGCTATAAAACTAGCTGGAATGTTTATTGATAATGGTCCTATCTCGATTGTTATAGATAATAAAAACGAACAGTCTGTTATTCATGATCCATACAAAGGGATGCTTTACAAAGGTATTGTTGTTGTTTTGGTTAATGGTAATACAGCATCGGCGAGCGAGTTTTTCGCATCGATTATGCAAGATTACAATCGTGCATTACTATTAGGGAGCAATACATTGGGAAAAGCAACTATGCAAACCATACAATCATTGGACGAGAAGAAAAATACAGATTTTCTAAAAATAACAATTAATAAATTTTATCGAATAACAGGAAAGAGTCATCAATATATAGGTATAACTCCCGATGTAATTCTTCCTGAATTTTACGAAAATATTATAGCTAAAGAAAAAAACTTTCCAACTGCTATTAAAAACGATTCGATTGTTCCTGTTCTAAAATTTAGACCTTACGTAAAAAGAAGTTTAATAAATAAACTTGCTGATCATAGCAGCATCAGAGTAGCAGCTAGTGATTATTTTAATAACATAATTACAATAAACCAGAAAATAGATCAACTGGTTAACACTCCTCGAACTGAGATCCCAATGACTCTAGACTCCGTTTTTGAACAGAAAAAAACAAGAAATGGTTTGTGGGAAGAAATTACTTCTTATAACACTAAGAATGACCCTCTGGATGTATACAACTCAACAGTAAACCGATTCCTTTTAGGACTTCATCCTACTGAAAAAACCATGAATCAATATCAAATTGATAATCTTAAAACTAATCCTTACTTAAATGAGGCTGTAAATATTATTAATGATTTTAATTCTGCTAAGTAGCGTTTGGTATTCAGTTTAAACTTTATGGTTGGGTTCTGATAATATACTTTCTTTTTTTACTAGAATTACTTACTCATTACTCAACTCTAAATTGATACTAAATACTAAGATGTAGGCTACTTGCCATGTAGTATATAATCTCAATTTATATTTTACTCTCATAGGTTTACATTTCACCAAAAAAAACATAGTGTTTGTTTTTATAAAATAACTAATAACTGTATTTTTGCAACTCAAAATAAAAAATCAGCAATGGGAAGAGCGTTTGAATTTAGAAAAGGTAGAAAAATGAAGCGTTGGTCAGCAATGGCCAAAACATTTACCCGAATTGGTAAAGATATTGTAATGGCTGTTAAAGAAGGTGGTCCTAATCCAGATGCCAATTCTAGACTTAGAGCTGTTATTCAAAATGCAAAAGCTGCCAACATGCCGAAAGACAACGTTGAGCGCGCAATAAAAAATGCCAGTAATAAAGATACTGCCAACTATAAAGAAATTTTATTTGAAGGTTATGCTCCTCACGGAATTGCCATATTAATAGAAACTGCATCGGATAATAATAATCGTACAGTAGCTAACATTCGTAGTTATTTTAACAAATGTAACGGAACTATGGGAACACAAGGTTCTGTTGAATTTATGTTTGACCATACTTGTAATTTCCGAATTCCTAAAGGTGATCTTGATCCTGAGGAATTAGAATTAGAATTAATTGATTTTGGTGCTGAAGAGGTTTTTGAAGACGAAGATGGTATTTTAATCTATGCTCCTTTTGGAAGCTTTGGAGCATTACAAAAAGAACTGAAAACAGAGGTATCGAAATTTTATCTTCTGGTTTTGAGCGTATTCCTCAAATAACAAAAGAACTTACAGAAGCTCAAATTGCAGACGTAGAAAAACTTATCGAAAAAATTGAAGAGGATGATGACGTTATGAACGTATATCATACTATGAAAGAAGAATAATTTTTCTTTTATATTAATAAACTAAACTCCAGGGCAATCTGGAGTTTTTTTGTTATAATAATGAATTTAAAAAACTACAGTAGAGCTTCTTATAGAATAACTTCTCAAATTCATACCTAAAAAAGTGATTTTCTTATAATCAGTTTATTACGTTTATTTTTAGTAACCTTAATTTTAGAATAAAAAAAATTACAAAAAAATCACACAAACAGCATTTAAAATAAGAAAATTATTATATTTTCAAATAAATTAATAAATTACAATTCTATGAAAAAAATTTTATTCTTATTTAGTGCTATCAGTTTAGTACTAGCTTCTTGTTCAAGTTCTGATGACAATAATGACAATCCAATCATTGACGATACTGTTTTAATTTTACCTCAAACTGAGAAATATACTTCTACGTCTCTTCCAGAAGAGAATAATATTACCACTTATACTTACAATGGAAATAAAATTGTAAGTGTTGATTATAGTGAGGGTAATAAAACAACATTTACTTACACAGGAAATGTAATTACGAAATCTGAATATTTCGAAAACAACATCCTAATGGAAACTACAACTTTAACATATGAAAACAATAAATTAAAATCATATCTAAAAGTACCAACAACAGCTTCTTCATCAAGAGTAAGGACAGATTATACATACAACACCGATGGAACAATTACATCCCTTAGAATTTTAATTGATCCTATTACACAAGTAGAAACAATAGATCTAACAAGTGTACTTACTTTAGATACCAGAGGGAATATTATAAAAATAGTATTCGATGATTATGTAGATGTAGCTGAGTACGACACAAAAAATAATCCTTTTAAAAATATTTTAGGATATACTTTGTTACTAGATGCAGAAATTTTTGACAAAGATGTCAATTCAGGTAACAATCTTACTAAAACAACAGGAGAAAAAAACGGAATTACCGTAGAAATAGCCACTTATGAAAACTCTTATAACAACAATGACTTTTTAACAAAGCAAGTAAGCAATGGCGAAACCTTTGAATACACTTATTAGCCCAAAAGCTATTTAAGCACATTTAAAAAAGAGGATGTCATTTTTATAAAATGCAACCTCTTTTTTCTTTGTGTTTTTGAAAGAAAATTGTTCAAACCCCTAAATATTTTTCAATTTAAAAACCTAACTTACAAGATCTTAACTCCTGAAGTATTTGCAATTACGGTACATATTTTATTCTTTAACACTTCATTTATATATTAACCCTTTTTTTAAACGATTAAAAGCTTATTGTGATACTTTTATATTTTATTATTACACTAAAATCGATAAAAAAAGAGTCAGTTTACATAAATTCAAAAAATTGCTTGTCGTAGTATATAGTAAAATTTACTAATATGATCTTAAAAATGGATATTTATACACTAACCTACAATTCACTAAAAAT
>NZ_JBXBAV010000101.1:0-11178 GCF_056783245.1 Flavobacterium sp. TC780
CTGGACTCAGATGCCTCGTATTGCTAAGGTTAATACATGCTCCTGTTGTTAGGGAGGAGCACCTGAAGAAGCGATTAAAATAGCCATAAGCGATATTGGTATTGGTATTCCACCCGAAGATATTCCACATTTATACGAGCCTTTCTTTAGAGGAAAAATCGCAGCCAAGTATATTGGCTATGGTTTAGGGCTTCCTCTTGCCATGAAAATTATCCGTATGCATGGAGGAGAATTACAAGTTCAATCAGAGCAAAATAAAGGAACAATGGTTACTATTATTTTTAAAAAATGTAACATTAAAAATTCTAATGTGAATTCTTAGAAAGTTCTAATTTTATATTAGGGAACTCTTAATGTTACGTCAGTTATTTTGTAGGTATAAATCAAATAAATTATACTTATGAAAAATTTTTTAATTCCTACAACTTTAAAAGAAGATACAATTGATGCTGTAAAACTGGCTGTTTTTCAGGCAAAAGAAAGCGATTGCGAGATTGTCCTAATGATTGTTTCAGAAATTCCAGATACGGATTCAAGTTCTAATTTTTTAAGAACAATGAGAGTTGGTTTAACTAAAACTCAAGAAGAAGTTTTAGACGTATGCAGGCTAATTACAGCATCTTCTAATAATTGTAAAATTAAAATTCACAATCAGTACGGAATTTCATCGCCAATTTTCAAGAATTTAATTACTGCTTTTTCAGTAAAACTAGTGATTCTTCCTCATTCTTATAAGCAAGAAACAAAAAGGATACACAGCTATTTGATACAATTAGCTGGAAACCAAAAATGCCCTATTTTGCATTTAAGTTCTGAACCTTATAGAGACGATTTTAATAAAGCATTGTATATAGAAAACGAACAGCAAAATCTTCATGTTAAAGATATTCAGCAATTTATAAGTAATAATTTTCGTTTGAAATAGTAAGCCAGACTAAAAATTTTGATGATAATTACATAGAATTTGCCCCACATTTAATCGAAGTAATATCTAAGAATCATATCGATTTATTGGTTCAAACCCGCAAGGCCAAAAAGATTAAATTCAAAAAGACCAAAAATGAAACTATTAACGATTTGTTCGGTCTTCCTGTTTTATCACTTTACGAAGAGTTAGTATAATTAATTCTGATAAAAATAAGTTTAATCTAACTTCTTGTAAAATATGCTATTAAAAAAGAAAATTCCAATGAAGTATGTTCTTGGAAAAATAAAAGTTGAGCTTATTCTGGTGACAACTTATGCGGTATTATTTGAAATTTTTCATCATCATTATATCAACATCTCTGTAGATATTCCTATTGCAGTTCCTGCTATTATTGGTACAATTATATCATTATTATTGGCTTTTAAATCTAATCAGGCGTATGATAGATGGTGGGAAGCCCAAATCTATGGGGATCCATTGTAAATGAGTCTAGAACTTTGGTTAGGCAAATAATTACATTTTATAGAGATGATTTTTCGGTTAAGGCAAATGATTTTAAAGAAAAATTTGCTAATAGACAAATAGCTTGGTGTTATAGTTTAGGACAATCTTTGAGAAATAAAGATGCTATAAAGCCAATTAAAAGTTTTTTGAGCGAAGAAGAATTACGTTTTGTACAAAATCATCAGCATGTTCCTAATGCTATTTTAATGTTGCACGCAAAGGATCTTACTAACGCGATTGAAGAGGAAAAAATGAATATCTATCAGCAAGTAGAGATAGATAAAACATTGACAAGATTGTGTGATGCTATGGGTAAATGTGAGCGAATAAAAAATACTATTTTCCCAACCACGTACAGTATGTACATACGATTTACGTTATGTTTATTTATCTTTCTATTGCCATTTGGGCTAAATAGTTTATTAGGTTGGTACGCCATACCATTGATAACAACAATTAGTGCTGCTTTTTTCCTTATCGAAAAAATGGCAATTCATTTGCAGGATCCTTCGAAAACCACCAACAGATACGCCTGTTACTGCAATTTCGAATGTTATAGAAAAGAATCTGTCACAAATGATACATGAATATCGAAATGAATTTGCTTTTAAAAATGATTCGGTTGTAAAAACTGAAACCAAAAGAGTAGAAACTAATGTATATTTCATTTTATAATGTAGTTATGAATTTAGTTTTAAAAAGTTTAGTTTTAAAAAGTAATGAGTTCCTTCAATTATTAATCTCGATAATTAATAATTGAAGGAATTTTTTAATATAGGTTAAAGAAAAAAATATTTATAAATTCGCCAGTAGAAATACAAACGAAATACCATTATCGTGCTATTTCTTATAAGATAGCCTGTTTTGTTTCAATGCCTCTGAAAATAATATAACCTATGAAGAATTTATTTTTTACACTTACATTTTTAATCTGTTCTTTTACAAGTTCGAATGCACAAACTGAAGGTCTTGAGGTAGGAGATATAATTCCGGATATTGATCTTCCAGCATGACGAAAGGCAATGTGATATCTCTTTCTTCGTTAGAGGCTCATTGGTATTAGTCGATTTTTGGGCATCATGGTGTGGTCCTTGTGTTAAAGAGCAATCCGAATTATTAAAATTGTATCAAAAGTATCCTAACAAATTTATGATTTATGGAGTTTCTTTGATTCTAAAAAAATAGCTTGGTTAGGAGCTATGGCAAAATTAAAACAACCATGGACTCAAGTAAGTGATTTAAAATTATGGGATTCCCCTATTGTAATAAACTACAAAATACAATCAATACCTTTTAATGCTCTAATTGATAAAAACGGAATTATTCTAGCCAAGAATATTCATGGAAATAAGTTAGATGAATTAATTAAAGCATTAACTACCGATAAATAATCTTTTTTTTACCTCAATTTTCTAAGTCAACTTGCAGTTACAGACATTTTCTGATAGTTGTAAAGAATGATGAAGGTGGACGCCTATATTCATATGGTAATTAATTGATAATAAAATTAATTACTATCATGCTATCATGGTATGTAATCTGATAGGCTGCCTAAGTATGAAATCATAGTATTATATTGATTCTTCTTATTTTTCAAAAAGATACAATGTGTGTAATTTTTACACAATTTGGGTAACGCTTATACATTGTGAGTTTGTAAAAACTATTATAAATACCTCATTTTCTATTAAAAACGATAATGGCATGAGGCTTGCTAAATATGATTTGTTCATTCTTTTATACAATTTTATTTGATCGTTGTACTTCATAAATAACGACAAAAATGAATAAAAAAAGGATTGACATTTAAAGTAAGAGCCATAATATAGAAATCGATAGTAATACAACAATACAAGCATGAAAACTGAAACAATTTCAAAACAATTATACGCCACAAGCAGCGTTACAAATAACACTGAACATTCTTTAGCAAGTTCTTTTTTTAGTATTAACAACAAATCTTTTAAGAAGGCAATAAAAGAAAACTCAAGCCCATTAGGTTTTATTGTGCTTATAAGCAGTTTCATATTAATGATTACTGGAGCTTTCTTAGTTTATAAATTTCAATCAGACTTTGATCAATTTCATATAGACAGAATAAACTCAACGTGGGGTTATCCATTTTTATTGATAACAACAATCTTCTTTATATTTAAGGCAGGAGTTTTTATATATAATTTGTTTCTATATTTTCGTTACAAGCCAATCGAATCAGTTTCTGATGAGTTATTGCCAACCTGTACAATAATCGTTCCTGCATATAACGAAGGTAAGTTGGTTTTGGATACCTTAATAAGTTTAGCAGATAGTGATTTTCCAGAACAAAAAATGCAAATTCTTGCTATTGACGATGGAAGTAAAGATGATACTTGGTACTGGATGCAACAAGCAAAAATAAAATTAGGTGATAGATTGTCAATTTATCAGCAGCCTAAAAATCAAGGAAAACGCCATGCACTTTACCGTGGATTTGAATTAGGAACTGGGGATATTTTTGTTACTGTAGATAGTGATTCGGTTGTGAAAAAAGATACAGTACGAAATTTAGTTAGTCCTTTTGTAACTAATGAAAAATGTGGCGCTGTTGCAGGAAATGTTCTCGTTTTAAATAATAAAAAAGCGATACTTCCTAAAATGCTAAATGTGAGTTTTGTAATGAGTTTTGAGTTCGCACGTTCTGCCGAAAGTGTTTTAGGATCAGTTATGTGTACTCCAGGAGCTTTAGCAGCTTATCGTAGTGAAGCGGTATATGAATGTCTTCCAGAATGGATTAATCAAACCTTTATGGGACAGCCTTCAGACATTGGTGAAGACCGTGCAATGACGAATATGATTTTAAAACAAGGACGTCAAGTATTGTTTCAAAGAAACTCATATGTATTAACTAATGTACCTGAAGAATATACAGGATTGTATAAAATGTTTATCAGATGGGGTAGAAGTAATGTGCGTGAGAGTTTAATGATGGCAAAATATGTTTTTAAAGATTTTAGAAAAGGATCTAAATTTGGTACAAGACTGTTATTTTTAGATCAATCATTAAAGATAGTTATGGCTCTTCCATTTGTCTTATTTATGTTTTTCTTTATAGCAGTACATCCAATATTGTTTTTTGGTTCAACACTTTTAAGTATTATGATTGTATCCAGCTTTTCAGCTTTATTTTATGCTAAAAGACATAATGTATCAGAGTCATTTTGGGCGTATTCATATAGTATTCTTTTCACTTTTGGATTATTTTGGATAACACCTTATGCTATTCTTACAGCTAATAAAAGTGGTTGGTTAACACGTGGTTTGGCTCAAGGAAAATAGATGAAAAAGTAAGTATAAATAAAAATGCTCGAATGTACATCAGTTGTATATTCGAGCATTTTTTTATTAGATGAAAATAAGTTTAATCTGTTAGGTGTAATTACTTCGTCAATATAAAAATGGCATTAACACATAAAGACGTAGATTGGAGCTATTAGAATAGAATTTATAACTAAAGGCGATTCAGGAAAAAAAAGTTTTTTTCACATAGCCTTATGTGATCTATTTTAAGTGAAACGTCTTTTTGGGCTTTGTTAGACTATGTTTCTATGCGTTAAAAAGAATAGATAAATGATTAAGTTATATTTATTTCAATATAATTGAAGGAGTTGTTTCTCTTATAAAAATTAATGCATCAAAATCAATACCGGGTTTCATAGGTAATGCTATTACATTAGTCCAGTTAGAGTATATATTGGTTATGTTACCATTTGCATTATAAATAGGACTTTCTTTGTCTGTATCAAAGGCTACAAAGAAAGTAGGGAACTTAGCTTCTGCAAACAATGCCGAATAAGATTTTGGTTGCGCTTCAAAATTTCGTTCTTCATAATCATTGCCGTCTAATACAGTTACTTTCCCTTTTAAAGTATCAAAACCTATTGCGTAATATTCATTGCCATATTTCTCTTTTAGATGATATCCCATTCCCTTTGCTTTAGGCATATTAGTATCTTTTGAAAAATGAATATTGTGCCCCCAAATAATAGTTTTGGCTTTGGTTTCTTGTTGAAAATCGGTAAGGTTCTCTGCCATAAATTGATCTCTGGCTAAAGGATTAGATAATAATGTGCCTTGGTATAAAAGGGATATGTATTTTTTAAATTCGCTAAAACCTTTAATTGTCGATGTGCCTTTTAATTTTATTTCAGCATTTAAGAGAGAAATAATTCCCATTTCCTCATCAGATAATTCATATAAAGGGAAATCCGGAGTTGTTATCTTCTTCAAAACGGGTATTGCAGCTGGTCCATTAGTATAAAGAGAAGCATTTTTTGTTAAATAAACAGAACAAAAGTTGGCAGACGCATCAATATCAGATTTGATATAATTGGTGTCAAAGCCAAAAAGATTAACTTTATCCTTAGTTGTTTTAGAGGTATTATAAGTCTTTACCCATTCGAATAAATCATATATTTCTTTTGTATTAAACAAACGCAATGGTTTCATTAGCTGTTTTAAATCTCCTTTTCCAGTCAATAAATAAGCATTAATTTGTTCTATCGCCGAATATCCAAATTCGAAACCAATCGATTTATATTGGGCATCTGTAATGAGGTATTTAATAATGCGATTCTTTTCTGTATAAAATTCATGAGTGCCATGAGAAGCCTCTCCTAAGCCGCAAATTTTGTTATCTTTAAGAAGATTGGATAACTGCGAATAATAAGCCTTATTATCATTCTCATTGTTGGTGATTGGTAATGCATGAGAATTTATCCAGTTTAAGGATTGTCCTTGAGCAAAAGTACAAACAGAAAAAAAGCAACTGAACAAAACGGAGTAAAGGAGGTTTTTGGTCATATTAGTAGTTTTTGATTACTAAAATACAAATAATAATTATATGATGTAAACCAACATTCTTTAATAGTCATATATGCTATTGGCCTGTAAACTTGAAAATTGCAATAAAAACTAGCACAACTGCATAAGTGATTACTAGCAAATGAGTAACGGTAATTTTCATTCTTATTCGAGCCAATCTCTTTAATTTATTGCGATGCAGTAGTCTTTTTTGTTCAGGATAATTGTTCATAATGATTTGAGTTTTCATTATTGTAGCAAACATAATACCTGTGATTTATGTAATGACTTAAGATGTTGTTTGTTAGTTCTTTACGGGTATTTTGACGGCTTTTTTATAAAATGAATGCTATCAAAATGATATTGTATTTCTCAAAATGAAATAGTTTATTTTCTAATTTCCCTTAATTCTGTTTAAAATTCCTTTCATTAAAGCTTTTCCATCACGTTTTTGTTTTGGAACTTCTTCTGCTTTTAACTCTCCATTTTCATTCTTAAAAACATAACTAAATGCAAATTGTGGCTGTTTAGGATCTTTAGTAAGTAAACCAAAACGCAAGTCATTAAAGTGATACTCATTATCTTTTTTAGTTACAATATACCATCCTTCACTTACCTTTTTCAAGGTTTCAAAGTCATAATTCCCACTAAGTTGTTGTGAAAGATTATTGTTTTTTTTATAGCTATCAAAAGTAATTGGCTGGCTATCAAAAAGTGAATAATCACCCAATAAATAAGCATCTTTAGTCGCTACATTGGCATTCCATAAAATACAATTAAAAGCAGTAGGTTTTACGATGAGATTATCATAAGCAATATGTTGTTGTTGCAATGCATTTTTAAATTGCTGCAAAGCATATAGTTTTAATCCACAAGTTACTAAGAGATAAAAAGAGCTGATATATATACCGCGTAAAACATATTTTTTTCGAAGAGAAAAAGTAGGTTTCCGCCAAGCTAAAATTAAACAAATAAGTAACGGAAGAGTATATAGTGGATCAATTACGAAGATCGTTTTTAAGGCAATTCGGTCAGGAAAAGGCCAGAATATTTGTGTTCCCCAAGAAGTAAACATATCTAAAAGCACATGGGTAAGTAAACACCAAAAGACCATCAAAGAAGCAGTACGAAAATTAATTTTACCTCGTTCTATTTTAGCAATAGCCCAACCTAAGATGGGTGAAAGTAATCCAAAAACAGCAAGGAATGACTCAGTCCTCTATGTATTGCTACACCATCTACAGGATTTAAAAATTGTCCAAGAACAACATCAAGATCAGGGATAGTTCCTAGAATAGCGCCATACAAAATCGTTTTGCGATGTAGCTTTTCACCTGCGCATAATTCGGCAGTTGCAATTCCTAGCACAATTTGAGTAAATGAATCCATAGGGTATTGTTGAACTGCAAATTTAAACAGAAACAGGGTTTGATTCAGCTTTAAAGAAAATGTTTTTTTTATGTAGATTTTGCAGATTAAGCAGATTTGATTTTAAAAGTAGTTATAATAAATTTGCGTTCATCAGCTTATATCTTTTAGAATCTGCGAGAGAAGATTAAATATTATTTTTTTTTCACGCAGATTTTGCAGATTTAGTTTTATAAGTATTGAAGAAAAAATCTGCGCTTATCGGCTTAAATCTTTTGTAATCTGCGTGAAAAAATCTTTGTGCATCTCGTTCCGAAGCTTCGAGATTGAGATAGTACTCTTTACTGTTAAACTTTTGCAGCAGCTTAATCTTAGAGTTTAATGAGTCGATATGAATTAATAATAGTAAGTAGAATTTTTTTTTACAGGATAATACTTAAATTTGATTACAAAATCTATACTATGAAGCGAACTATATATGCGCTTATTGGTCTTTTTACCATAGGTATTTTACTTTATACAGCAAGTACTTATTCTGAAGAAAAGAAATCTAAACCGCTTCTTCCAGTAAAGAAAGAATCTCAGCCAGGTATCATATTGAGCTTTGATGATAATTATATTGATGATTGGTATAATGCCGAAAAGCGACTGCGCCATTTAGACTGGAAAGCGACTTTTTTATCTGTAAATATGATTCTCTTAATGCTGCGCAAAAGAAAAAATTACACTATTTGCAAGACATGGGGCACGATATAGCAGCACATGGCTATAATCATGAAAATGCACTTAAGTATTCGGCTAAATATGGAATCGAAAAGTATATAAAAGATGAGATATTACCGTTAACAGCTGCAATGGGTAAGGATGGGTTTAATTTACGCTCATTTGCCTATCCTGATGGTGCTCGCAATGCAGATTTGGATAAAGAATTATTAAAACATTTTGATTTTATAAGAGGTACTACATACGGTAAACTCTATCCTGATTCGCAATTTTGTTATTACGAAGACAATCGTGTTATTTACGGTTTAGGTATAGATGATGATTACAAACAGTTCGACGTTGCGTATTATAAAACCCTTATGGATTATGCCAAAAAGCATGACAAAATTGTTATTTTTTACGGACATAAAACAGTAGAAGTTGCCGACGAAAAAATAGAAACCCCTCTTGCAGCCTTGCAAGAAATATGTGAGTATGCAAAAGATAATAAACTTAAATTTTATACAGTTGACGATTTGAAAAATCTGTAAAATATTCTCAAAGTGAATGCTATGATTGCTAGAATTATAGTGATAAAGTGAAATAGCAGAAATCATTCATCGATTTATAAATAATTTTCGTCGGTGGAGAAACTCTTTCGTCGGTAGGTTTTTTAATCTAGGTATTGTAATGATACTTTTGAATAAAAAATATAACATATGTCATCACTTACACCACTTATCTGGCTTTTAACGATTTTACCACTTTTCATTTTTGCTTTTATTAATGTTAAGAAAGTAAACCTGAAATTTCTCTTGTTTTTTGTGCTTTACTTTTTAGCAGATTGCTACTTGCAACAGTTTAGCCAACGCTATCTCAGTCTTGAATTTATTGGATTAAAATTCACATGGATTGGGAAAATACTAAGTTTGATTTTAGCTCTAGGAATTGTCTTTTCAGTAAGTAAAAAAGACCGTGAAGAAATTGGATTTACGTCAAAAGGCAATTCAAAACAACAACTGAAATTCGGAATTTTGTTTTTCCTTGGATTTTTACTTTTTGATGTT
The DNA here is from genome assembly GCF_056783245.1 of Flavobacterium sp. TC780. Classification (NCBI taxonomy): domain Bacteria; kingdom Pseudomonadati; phylum Bacteroidota; class Flavobacteriia; order Flavobacteriales; family Flavobacteriaceae; genus Flavobacterium; species Flavobacterium sp. TC780. The sequence continues at coordinate 9,409 of NZ_JBXBAV010000101.1, forward strand.
GTTTTCAAACTAATTTTGTTTCCAAAAGGGGGAATGTTTGATTTTGAAACTTTTGCTTTTCAGGCTACTATGCCCGGTTTAAACAGAAGAAATTGTATTTAGAGGAATCAGTTTATGGCTTCTGGATAAAGCATTTTTGCCCAAATGGAATGTCAAAGGAATTAAATTTGGCTGGGGATTTTTTATTGTTACCATTTTATTTGGTGTTGGTCACGGGGTATTTTTGACAGAAGACTATCAATTAAAATTTGATATTATTACGATAATTTACCTAATCTCTCTTTAAGTCTTGGTGTATTGCGAAAATTATCAGGTAACCTTATGTATCCAATTCTAGGTCACAATACGATTAATATAATAAACGCAATCATCAGAATATTATAATTAAAGTAACAACTTCAGAAACTAGATGAGCTTTAAATTTGCTTCATATAAAATGTATTTAATGCAATAAGACACAAAGATTTTCTCAAATTACTTAGCAAGTAAAATAGCTGAATTTAATTTTGATAAATTTTATACCAAGAGCAATCGGATTCTACTTCATGTCTTTATGTGGTTGAGTTTTTCAATATTGCTAATTTTGAGTTACGTTCTAGCATATCAACTTTCATATTTCAATGCTTTTATTCTTACCATCAGAATGACAACGGTTAATATGATTGTGTTTTACATGTTCTTTTATTTATTGTTACCAAAGATTTTTTCGGGAGGTAAAGCCAGAATGGTAATTCTATTATTGTTTACTTTTATCGTATCTATTTTTGTTTGGATGGCAGTAACTTATTTTTTTTCACTGCTATATTATTCACTGGGTTTCAAATTCTTAAAGGAGAATTGAAGGGGGCTATAGGAATGAGTGCAAGTCAAACATTTTTGCAAGCAATTTCAATAAAGAGAAATGTTTTCTCAAGCCTTCATCATTATTTCAATTTTGTCTCCTTTCTTTTTTGTGAAAATCCTTTTTGAAATTTCGAAGCTTTATAATAAAACTTTAAATATTCAGAGTCAGAAAGCAGCTTTAGAAATTCAAACATTAATATTGAAAAAAACTTTTTGAAAACACAACTCTAATCCACATTTCCTTTTTAATACATTAAATAATTTGTATGGGCTTTCGATAAAAAAAGACGACAGTACGCCAGAAGTTATTTTAAATCTTTCGGATATTATGAGTTATACGCTTTATGAATCGAATACCGAAAAAGTAGTATTGCAAAAGGAATTGGATTTTATAAAAAATTATTTCGAATTGGAGAAAATGAGATATTCTGCTAATAAAAATATTCAATTTCATATTCCTCAAGGAGAAGATTTATCTGGATTGTACATAGCGCCACTTTTGACTTTTACATTCATAGAAAATGCATTTAAATACGGGCTTAAAGGAAATAAGGAACAGTTTATTTATTTGAACATAAAAGTTCAGGATAGAACGTTTTATTTTGAACTTGAAAATGATGTAGAGCAAGGAATAAAAGATAATGAATTTGGCGGTATAGGAGTTACAAATGCTCTTAAACGGTTGCAATTATTGTATCCAACAAGCACCAACTGGATATTGAAAATTTGGAGACAAAATTTAAAGTCAATTTAAAAATAGATTTAGACTAATGAATAAATTAATTTGCATTGTTATAGATGACGAACCACTTGGGAGAGTGGTTATTGAAACTTTCGTGAAAGAAATTTAGGTGCTGCCTCCCTAACAACAGGAGCATGTATTAACCTTAGCAATGTACTTGTTACTTTTACAAATAAACATAAAAA
>NZ_JBXBAV010000102.1:0-46821 GCF_056783245.1 Flavobacterium sp. TC780
GTGTAGTGTCTGGTTCAGTTACGTATTGCTAAGGTTAATACATGCTCCTGTTGTTAGGGAGGCAGCACCTTGAAAAATACTGTCTTGTTTGAAGATTTCTAACTCAGCTCTTAGGCTGGTGGGGGTTTTAAATAGATAAGGGATTTCTAGTTTTGTTCTGAATGTGGTTTGTTTGTTTCCGTCGCTTTTCCAGTATAGAGAGAATTCTTCTCCACTATGAAGGGTGTTTTCCTAGATTGATGTCAAGATATCCATTTAGAGTCATTTTTTTGTTTTCATCATTGGAGAAGCCTATGTAGCCATCGAAAAGTGTTGGCTTTTCTTTTTTCAAGGTAGATGTAGATTTTTGTTGAATCCTTTGTGAATAGTATTTCTGGGAGTTTGTTTTGTTTTATGAAGGAGAATTTTTCAAAATCATTGTAGATTTCTGTTGCTGTTTCTTGGTTGAATGTTTTTCCTGTGTATTTTCTTTTAACTTGTTTTAGGTGTCCTTTTGGAAAAATGTTAGATTGGTTTTTTTGTGCGTAGTTTAATATGATTGAATTTATTTCTCTCTTTTTTTCGCTTTTAAAATCTAGATCTGCATAAAGAGTGTTTTTTCTTCGCTGAATGTTTGTGAGTTTTAGTTTTGTAAAAGCATATCCTTGGTTTTCAAGTTGGTTGAGTTTTTTATTTAAGAGAAGTTCTATTTCTTTATAAGGAGTTGTTAGGGTATCATTTTTTAGGTCTGAGAATATAGTTTTGAGAATGGGGTTTTTATTGTTTATATATATATGTATGGAGTTTATTTTTTCTTTTAGGTTGAATTTAACTGTAAATAGGCTATCGTTTATACGTTTGTTTGAAGTTATTCTGTTGTCAATGTAGCCTCTTGTGGATAGTTTATCTGAGAATGATTGTATTTCATCATTGAGGGATTTTGTTGTTTTGTGTTTTTTTAAATAGGGTATAGAGTCTATGGTTTTGTCTTCTGAATTGTTTTCTCCAGCTATCTTTAATTCAAAATGCTGAGCATGACATTGCATGCTTGATATGATTGTTAAAAAAAGATATAAGAGTGTTTTCAAGTTTAAAAAGTGTTTTATTAAATGTAATGCAAATATCTAATCTTTAGTATAAAAATAATGTAGCTGGCTGAAAGTTTTATTTAATATGAAAAAAAAAACATTTGAATTCTTTTTAGGTAAATGTGGTTTTAGAGATATTTACTAGTTATGGAGTTTTGTTGTGATTGATGAGTGTTTTTTGTTGTTGTGTAAGATGTAGTCAGGTATCAGGGGATAGGTGGAGTTTTTTTTTTTTTTTTTTTTTTTTTTTGAAATATGAAAATAATTTTGTGTTGCTTGAAGGGGCTTTTTAGGTGTTGTTTGTTTTGTTAAATTAAAAGCGTAGGATTTTGAGGTATTTTTTGTTTTAAACTTTCAGAGGGCTGAGGCAGAAAACATAAGGCTAAATAATCTTATTGAAAATTAATGCATTAACGTTTGTATAGTGAAAAATATTTTATACATTTGCAACCCCGTAAAAAGCGGGAATTTAATATACATAATAAATTTTTAGTATTAATTATGCCAACAATTCAACAATTAGTAAGAACAGGAAGAACTCAGATGACTAAGAAGAGTAAATCGGTTGCTTTAGATTCTTGTCCTCAAAGAAGAGGGGTTTGTACGCGTGTTTACACTACTACACCAAAAAAACCAAACTCTGCAATGCGTAAAGTTGCGCGTGTACGTTTGACAAATGGTAACGAAGTAAATGCTTACATCCCTGGAGAAGGACACAATTTACAAGAGCACTCGATAGTATTAGTTAGAGGCGGAAGGGTAAAAGATTTACCAGGTGTTAGATATCATATCGTTCGTGGAGCGCTTGACACGTCAGGAGTTGCAGGAAGAACGCAAAGAAGATCTAAGTACGGTGCTAAACGCCCAAAAGAAGCAAAAAAGTAATTTAAACTTTTAAAAAAAAGACATGAGAAAAAGAGCGGCAAAGAAAAGACCACTTTTACCAGATCCGAGGTTTAATGACCAATTGGTAACGCGTTTTGTGAACAACTTAATGTGGGACGGTAAGAAATCTACAGCTTTCAAAGTATTTTATGATGCAATTGACATCATTGAATCTAAAAAGCAAGATTCAGAAAAATCATCATTAGAAATCTGGAAAGATGCTTTAACTAATGTTATGCCTCACGTAGAAGTACGTAGTCGTAGAGTTGGTGGAGCTACATTCCAAATTCCAATGCAAATCAGACCAGATCGTAAGATTTCTATGGCAATGAAGTGGTTAATACTTTATTCTAGAAGAAGAAATGAAAAATCTATGGCTCAAAGGTTGGCTTCAGAATGTTTAGCTGCGGCTAAAGAAGAAGGAGCGGCTGTTAAAAAGAGAATGGATACTCATAAGATGGCTGAAGCTAATAAAGCATTCTCTCACTTTAGATTTTAATTCATAAGAAATGGCTAGAGATTTAAAATATACAAGAAATATGGGATTGCTGCTCATATTGATGCTGGTAAAACAACAACTACAGAGCGTATCCTTTTTTATACAGGGAAAACACATAAAATTGGTGAAGTACACAATGGTGCTTCTACAATGGACTGGATGGAGCAGGAAGCGGAAGAGGTATTACAATTACTTCTGCAGCTACAACTTGTGAGTGGAGCTTTCCAACAGAGCAAGGTAAAGCTTTACCAGAATCAAAACCATATCATTTTAATATTATTGATACTCCGGGACACGTTGATTTTACTGTAGAGGTAAATCGTTCTTTACGTGTGCTTGATGGGTTGGTTTTTTTATTTAGTGCTGTTGATGGTGTTGAGCCTCAGTCGGAAACTAACTGGAGACTTGCTGATCAATATAGAGTTCCTCGTATGGGATTCGTTAATAAAATGGATAGACAAGGTTCTAACTTTTTGAATGTATGTCAACAAGTTAGAGATATGTTGAAATCTAATGCAGTTGCGATCACTTTGCCTATTGGTGAAGAGAATGATTTTAAAGGTGTGGTTGATTTAGTTAAGAATCAGGCTATTATTTGGCATGATGAAACTCAGGGAGCTACTTTTGATATCGTGCCTATTCCAGAGGATATGCTTGCAGAGGTAAAAGAGTATAGATCGATACTTATCGAAGCAGTTGCTGACTACGATGAGAATCTTCTTGATAAGTATATGGAAGATGAAAGTTCTATTACTGAAGAAGAGATTAATAATGCTTTAAGAGCTGCTACTATAGATATGGCAATCATTCCGATGCTTGCAGGTTCTTCTTTTAAAAATAAAGGAGTTCAGTTTATGTTAGATGCTGTATGTAAGTATTTGCCGTCTCCAATGGATAAAGAAGGTATCGAAGGGATTCATCCTGATGATGTTGATTTGTTAGAGGAAGATCAGACAAAAATTCTTCGTCGTCCAGATGTGAAAGAGCCATTCGCTGCTTTAGCATTTAAAATTGCTACTGATCCTTATGTTGGGCGTTTAGCTTTTTTCCGTGCTTATTCAGGTCGTTTGGATGCGGGTTCATACATTTTGAATACTCGTTCTGGAAACAAAGAAAGAATTTCTCGTATCTATCAAATGCATGCTAATAAGCAAAATCCTATCGATTATATCGAGGCTGGGGATATTGGAGCAGCAGTTGGTTTTAAGGATATTAAGACAGGGGATACAATGTGTGATGAAAAACCCCAATTATTCTTGAATCGATGAAATTCCCTGCACCGGTAATTGGTATTGCTATTGAGCCTAAAACTAAGGCTGACGTAGATAAAATGGGTATGGCTTTGGCTAAATTAGCTGAGGAAGATCCAACGTTTACTGTTAGAACAGATGAGGCTTCAGGGCAAACTATTATATCGGGTATGGGTGAGCTTCACTTGGATATCTTGATTGATCGTATGAAACGTGAATTTAAAGTTGAAGTAAACCAAGGTGAGCCTCAAGTTGAGTATAAAGAAGCGTTTACAAGAAGTGCTACGCACAGAGAAACTTACAAAAAACAATCAGGAGGTCGTGGTAAATTCGGTGATATCGTATTTACACTTGAGCCAGCTGACGAAGTTGATGGTAAGGTTCCTGTAGGATTGCAATTTATTAATGCTGTAAAAGGTGGTAACGTTCCTAAGGAATATATTCCATCTGTAGAAAAAGGTTTCCGTGAAGCTATGAAAACTGGTCCTTTAGCAGGATACCAGGTGGATAGTTTGAAAGTTACTTTAACTGACGGATCTTTCCACCCTGTCGATTCAGATGCGCTTTCTTTTGAGTTAGCGGCTAGAATGGGGTATAGAGAAGTAGCTAAAGCTGCTGGGGCAATCATTCTTGAGCCAATCATGAAAATGGAGGTTATTACACCAGAAGAAAACATGGGAGATATCGTAGGAGATATTAACCGTCGTAGAGGTCAGGTTAATGACATGGGTGATAGAAATGGTGCTAAAACTATCAAAGCTGATGTGCCTTTGTCGGAGATGTTTGGTTATGTAACAACATTAAGAACACTTTCGTCTGGTAGAGCAACGTCTACAATGGAATTTTCACACTACGCTGAAACGCCTTCTAATATTTCAGAAGCAGTTATCAAAAAAGCAAAAGGAAACGCTTAATCTTTAAGAAAATGAGTCAAAAAATCAGAATAAAACTAAAATCTTACGATCACATGTTGGTAGATAAATCTGCTGAAAAGATTGTAAAAACAGTTAAGAGTACCGGTGCTGTTGTAACAGGTCCAATTCCGTTGCCAACACATAAAAAACTTTTCACTGTACTACGTTCTCCACACGTTAATAAAAAAGCGAGAGAACAATTTGAAGTAATGTCATATAAGAGATTAATTGATATTTATTCATCTTCATCTAAAACTATTGATGCTTTAATGAAACTTGAATTGCCAAGTGGAGTAGAAGTTGAAATCAAAGTTTAAGTAGTTCAAGAGTAAAAAAGGACGCTGTTTTTAGGCGAAAAATATTTTTTTTGGTTTGTGTGTAAATAAGTTATACTTTTGCACCTCTTAAAAAATAGGATTCGGTTAAAAGCTGCGTTCTATATTTATATTTAATAATTAATAATTAATATTTATGTCTGGGTTAATTGGTAGAAAAATCGGCATGACTAGTATTTTTGATGAAAACGGGAAAAATATTCCTTGTACAGTAATCGAGGCTGGTCCGTGTGTTGTTACCCAAGTCAGAACCAAAGGTGTTGACGGGTATGAAGCGTTGCAACTTGGTTTCGATGACAAAAACGAGAAACATTCCACAAAAGCGGCTTTAGGTCACTTTAAAAAAGCGGGAACTGTAGCTAAGAAAAAAGTCGTTGAATTCCAAGATTTCGCAACAGAGCAAAAATTAGGAGATCTTATTGATGTTTCTATTTTTTCTGAAGGAGAATTTGTAGATGTGCAAGGTGTGTCTAAAGGTAAAGGTTTTCAAGGGGTTGTAAAACGTCACGGTTTTGGTGGTGTTGGTCAAGCAACTCACGGTCAACACAACCGTTTAAGAGCGCCAGGTTCTGTGGGAGCTTCTTCTTATCCATCTAGAGTATTCAAAGGAATGCGTATGGCTGGAAGAATGGAGGAGACACATGTAAAAGTTCAAAACCTTAGAGTTTTAAAAGTGGTTGCTGAAGAGAACCGACTAGTTATCAAAGGATGTGTTCCTGTCTATAACAACTCTTATGTAATCATTCAGAAGTAATGGAAGTAAAAGTATTAGATTTCAACGGAAAAGATACTGGAAAGAAAAGTTCAACTTTCTGATTCAGTATTCGCAATCGAACCAAATAATCACGCTGTATATCTTGATGTTAAACAATATTTAGCAAATCAAAGACAAGGTACTCATAAGGCTAAAGAAAGAGCTGAAGTAGCGGGAAGTACACGTAAGATTAAGAAACAAAAAGGGACTGGTACTGCTCGTGCGGGTAGTATTAAGAATCCTTTGTTTAAAGGTGGTGGAACGGTTTTTGGACCAAGACCAAGAGTTATTCATTTAAATTGAATAAAAACTTGAAGAGATTGGCTAGAAAATCAGCTTTCTCTATTAAAGCAAAAGAGGCAAGTATAGTTGTTTTGGAAGACTTTAATTTTGAAACACCAAACACTAAAAATTTCATTAACGTTTTGAAAGCTTTAGGGTTAGAAAATAAAAAATCTCTATTTGTGTTGGGAGAGTCAAATAAAAATGTATATTTGTCGTCACGCAATTTGAAGGCTTCTAATGTTGTAAGTAGTTATGAATTAAGCACTTACGCTATTCTAAATGCTAATAATTTAGTGCTTTTAGAGAGTTCTCTTAGAGGTAATTGAAGAAAATTTAAGTAAATAATAGGAATATGAGTATCATAATTAGACCTATAGTAACTGAAAAAGTAACCAAGGAAAGTGAAGTTTTGAATCGCTTCGGTTTTGTTGTTGACAAAAAAGCAAATAAAGTTCAGATTAAGAAAGCTGTTGAGGCTGCTTATGGAGTAACTATTTTGAGTGTTAACACAATGAATGTAAGACCGGATAGAACTACAAAATACACAAAAAGTGGTTTGATCAGCGGAAAGACAAATGCAATCAAAAAAGCAATTGTTCAAGTACAAGAAGGAGAAACAATTGATTTTTACAACAATATCTAAGATAGAAAAATGTCAGTAAGAAAATTAAAACCTATTACCCCAGGTCAGCGATTTAGAGTTGTGAATGGTTATGACGCCATTACAACTGATAAGCCGGAACGCTCTTTGATAGCGCCGATAAAAAACTCTGGAGGTAGAAATAGTCAAGGAAAGATGACCATGCGTTATACGGGTGGTGGTCACAAGCAGAGATATCGTATTATTGATTTCAAACGTACAAAAGAAGGAATTCCGGCTACAGTGAAATCGATCGAATATGATCCAAATCGTACTGCATTTATCGCTTTATTAGCTTATGCTGATGGAGAGAAAACTTATATTATCGCTCAAAATGGATTGAAAGTTGGTCAGAAATTAGTTTCTGGACCAGAATCTCAACCAGAAATCGGTAATACATTGCCTTTAAGCAGAATTCCTTTAGGAACTGTTATTTCTCGTATCGAATTGAGACCAGGTCAAGGAGCAGTAATTGCTCGTTCAGCTGGAACATTTGCTCAATTGATGGCAAGAGATGGAAAATATGCTACAATTAAAATGCCATCAGGTGAAACAAGATTAATTTTGTTAACTTGTGCAGCTACAATTGGAGCAGTATCTAATTCAGACCACCAATTAGTTGTATCTGGTAAAGCAGGTAGAACAAGATGGTTAGGAAGAAGACCTAGAACAAGACCTGTTGCAATGAACCCTGTTGATCACCCAATGGGTGGTGGAGAAGGACGTTCTTCTGGTGGACATCCACGTTCAAGAAATGGAATACCAGCTAAAGGTTATAGAACTCGTTCTAAGAAAAACCCGAGTAACAAGTATATCGTAGAAACGAGAAAAGAAATAATTAAGATATGGCACGTTCATTAAAAAAAGGACCTTTCGTTCATTATAAGTTAGACAAGAAAGTTCAAGAAAACGTAGAAAGTGGTAAAAATGCAGTTGTAAAGACTTGGTCTAGAGCTTCAATGATTACTCCAGATTTCGTTGGACAAACTATCGCAGTTCATAACGGTCGTCAATCTGTACCAGTTTACGTAACAGAAAACATGGTAGGTCACAAATTAGGAGAATTTTCACCAACTAGATCTTTTAGAGGTCATGCTGGAGCAAAAAATAAAGGTAAAAAATAAGAAGCAATGGGAGTTCGTAAAAGAGAAACAGCAGATGCGAGAAAAGAGGCTAATAAGTCTATTGCTTTCGCAAAATTGAATAACTGCCCTACTTCACCTAGAAAAATGCGCTTAGTAGCGGACTTGGTAAGAGGTCAAGAAGGTAGAAAGAGCACTTAACATTTTAAGATTTAAGTTTTAGAGAAGCTTCAAGAAAATTAGAGAAACTATTATTATCTGCAATCAATAACTGGGAGCAAAAAAATAGTGAAGGTAATTTAGAAGAAGCTGCATTATTTGTTAAGGAGATCAGAGTAGATGGTGGAATGATGTTGAAAAGACTTCGTCCAGCTCCACAAGGTCGTGCACACAGAATAAGAAAACGTTCTAATCACGTAACAATCGTGCTTGGAGCTATCAATAACACACAAAGCAATTCTTAAGCAGCATGGGACAAAAGACAAATCCAATTGGAAGGAGACTTGGTATCATCAGAGGGTGCAGACAACTCGTTGGCAATGGTGGAAATTATTGACGGTGGCAAACTTGCCAATATCTACAAAATCAGAAGTATATCCACGCGCTCGTTTATCAAGCTAGTGTATCAAAAGTAATCATCGAGAGAACTTTGAAACTTGTAACCGTTACTATCACTACTGCTAGACCTGGGATTATTATCGGAAAAGGTGGTCAAGAGGTAGACAAGTTAAAAGAAGAACTTAAGAAAATTACAGACAAAGAGGTTCAAATTAACATCTTTGAAATTAAAAGACCTGAATTAGATGCTTATCTTGTGGCGACAAGCATCGCGCGTCAAATTGCAGAAAGTCGTATTTCTTACAGACGTGCAATCAAAATGGCTATTGCTGCTTCTATGCGTATGAACGCTGAAGGTATCAAAGTTTTGATTTCTGGTCGTTTGAATGGTGCTGAAATGGCACGTTCAGAAGGTTTCAAAGAAGGTAGAATTCCTCTATCAACTTTCAGAGCTGATATTGATTATGCGCTTGCAGAAGCTCATACTACTTATGGTAGAATGGGAATCAAAGTGTGGATCATGAAAGGTGAAGTTTATGGAAAAGAAGAGTACTTTTCTCCGCTTGCTGGAATGGATAAGAAAAACAAGCTGGTGGTGGAAAAGGTGGAGATGCTCCTCGTGGCAAATCTAACTTTAATAAAGGTTCAAAACCAGACGCTCGTAAAGAAAGTAAATTTTTAAACTAAAGAAAAATGTTACAGCCTAAAAGAACAAAATACCGTAAGGTACAAAAAGGTAAAATGAAAGGGAATTCTCAAAGAGGATTTGAACTTTCTAATGGAATGTTTGGTATTAAATCTGTACATGAAGATGGAATGTTCTTAACCTCTCGTCAAATCGAAGCTGCGCGTATCGCTGCAACTCGTTACATGAAAAGAGAAGGACAATTATGGATCAACAGATTTCCAGACAAACCAATTACTAAGAAACCTCTTGAAGTACGTATGGGTAAAGGTAAAGGTGCAGTAGAATATTGGGCTGCAGTTGTTAAACCCGGAAGAATAATGTTTGAAGTTGAAGGATTCGATTCCTCGTCAGTTGCAAAAGAGGCATTACGCCTTGCAGCGCAAAAACTTCCAGTAAAAACTGAGTCTGTTGTTGCTAGAGATTTCGAAGCATAATTTATAATATATTATGAAACAATCAGAAATAAAAGATCTTTCTGCAGCGGAGTTGCAAGAAAAACTTAGTCAAACTAAGAAGATATATGCTGACCTAAAAATGGCCCACGCTATTTCTCCAATTCTAGAACCCACTTCAAATTAGAAGTGTAAGAAGAACAGTTGCAAGATTGGCTACAGAGTTAACTAAAAGAGAGTTACAATAATTGTATTCTGCTAAAGATGGAAGAAAAAAGAAATTTAAGAAAAGAAAAAATTGGTGTTGTTACTTCAAATAAAATGGACAAGTCTATTGTTATTGCTGAAGTAAGAAAAGTAAAACACCCATTATACGGTAAGTTCGTGTTGAAAACAAAGAAATACGTTGCACACGACAAAACAAACGAGTAACATTGGAGATTATGTAAGAATTAGCGAAACGCGTCCTTTAAGTAATCAAAATGTTGGAGATTAGTTGAAATCTTAGAAAAAGCTAAATAATTATGGTACAACAAGAATCAAGACTAAAAGTAGCAGATAACACGGGAGCAAAAGAGTTTTAACTATCCGTGTTTTAGGAGGTACCAAAAGAAGGTATGCCTCTGTTGGTGACAAGATTGTAGTTTCTATCAAAGATGCAATTCCAAACGGAAACGTTAAAAAAGGAGCTGTTTCAACTGCAGTTGTTGTACGTACCAAAAAAGAAGTGAGAAGAGCTGATGGTTCTTATATCCGTTTCGATGACAATGCCATTGTTCTTTTGAATGCTGCAGGAGAAATGAAGAGGAACTCGTTTTTTCGTCCGGTAGCAAGAGAACTTCGTTGAAAAACAATTCATGAAAATTGTATCATTAGCACCAGAAGTGCTTTAATTCGTTTTAAGATGATAAAGCTAAAAATAAAACCAGGAGATATCGTAAGAGTAATTGCTGGAGATCATAAAGGTTCAGAAGGTAAAGTTTTACGTGTTTACCGTGAGAAAAATAAAGCGATAGTTGAAGGCGTAAACATGGTTTCGAAACATACAAAACCAAGTGCTAAAAACCCTCAAGGTGGTATCGTTAAGAAAGAAGCTTCTATACAAATATCTAACATTTCACTAATTGATCCTAAAACTAAGGAAACAACTAGAGTTGGTATTAGAGTAGAAGGAGATAAGAAAGTAAGATTTTCAAAAAAATCTAATCAAGTACTATAGTAATGGCATATACACCTAGACTAAAAGAAGAATATAAGAGTAGAGTAATCTCTGCTCTTAAAGAGGAATTCGGATATACAAACGTAATGCAAGTTCCTAAATTGGAAAAAATCGTTTTGAGCCGTGGAGTTGGTGCAGCTGTATCTGATAAAAAACTTATTGACTATGCAGTTGATGAGTTGACAAAGATCACTGGACAGAAAGCAGTATCTACTATTTCAAAGAAAGACGTTGCGTCATTCAAATTGAGAAAAGGGATGCCGATTGGTGCAAAAGTTACTTTGCGTGGTGAAAGAATGTATGAGTTTTTAGATAGACTTATTACATCTGCTTTACCGCGTGTAAGAGATTTTAGTGGTATCAAAGCTACTGGTTTTGACGGAAGAGGTAATTACAACCTTGGAGTTTTAGAGCAAATCATTTTCCCGGAAATTGATATTGATAAAGTAAACAAAATTTCAGGAATGGATATTACTTTTGTTACAACTGCTCAAACAGACAAAGAAGCAAAGTCATTATTGGCTGAATTAGGTTTACCTTTTAAAAAGAATTAAGACATGGCTAAAGAATCAATGAAAGCCCGTGAGGTGAAAAGAGAGAAAACGGTAGCTAAGTATGCTGAGAAAAGAAAAGCTTTGAAAGAAGCTGGAGATTTTGAAGGTTTACAAAAATTACCTAAAAATGCTTCACCAGTTCGTTTGCACAACCGTTGTAAATTAACAGGTAGACCAAGAGGTTATATTCGTCAATTTGGTATTTCACGTGTAACTTTCCGTGAGATGGCTAATAATGGATTAATTCCTGGAGTTAAAAAGGCATCTTGGTAATCTCGCAATAAGTTATTACTTTTGCAAACCAAAAAATAATTTTAATTGATTAAAGGTTCGGGAGACGAGTGTCTCCCGAAAACCATAATCGCAATCAAATACATATGTATACAGATCCTATTGCAGATTATTTGACTAGAGTTCGTAACGCTGTGGCTGCAAACCACAAAGTTGTTGAAATTCCAGCATCTAATCTAAAAAAAGAAATAACCAAGATCTTATTTGATCAAGGTTATATCTTGAGTTACAAATTTGAGGACAACGCTGTTCAGGGTTCAATCAAAATCGCTTTGAAGTATGATAAAGATACTAAAGAGCCAGTAATTAAAGATATCCAAAGAATTAGTAAACCAGGTTTGCGTAAATATGCAGGTGCTGCTAACCTACCTAGAATCCTTAACGGATTAGGAATTGCTATTGTTTCTACGTCAAAAGGTTTAATGACAGGAAAACAAGCTAAGCAATTAAATGTAGGTGGTGAAGTAATTTGTTACGTATACTAATTATAAAGACTATATAAGATGTCAAGAATAGGTAAAAATCCAATTGTAATCCCTGCTGGTACAACTGTAGAAGTTAAAGACGGTATCATTACAGTAAAAGGAAAGAATGGTCAACTTACACAGGAGTTTTCGGATGTAACTGTAACGGTTGAAGGCGATCAAGTTCAAGTAGATAGATCGTCTGATCACAAAGATCACAGAGCGAAACACGGACTTTACAGATCATTAATCAATAACATGATTGTTGGTGTAAACGAAGGGTTTACTAAATCTTTAGAGTTGGTAGGAGTTGGTTATAGAGCTTCAAATCAAGGACAAAAGTTAGATTTAGCTCTTGGATATTCTCACAATATTGTTTTAGAAATTGCTCCAGAAGTAGTTTTAGAGACAATATCTGAAAAAGGTAAGAACCCTATCGTAAAATTAACATCAATTGATAAACAACTTTTAGGTCAGGTTGCGGCAAAAATTAGAGGTTTCCGTAAACCAGAACCATATAAAGGAAAAGGTGTTAAATTTGTAGGTGAAGTATTAAGAAGAAAAGCAGGTAAATCAGCTTAAAAAATAAGATTATGTCATTAACAAAATCTGATAGAAGACAGAGAATTAAATTCAGAATTAGAAAAACGATTAGTGGTTATGCTACTAAGCCAAGACTATCTGTATTTAGAAGTAACAAAGAAATTTACGCACAACTTATTGATGATGTAAATGGAGTTACTTTATTAGCTGCCTCTTCAAGAGAAAAAGAAATAGGTAAAGGTACGAACGTAGAAATTGCTAACGCAGTTGGAAAACTAGTTGCAGAAAAAGCGTTAAAAGCTGGAATTGATGCAGTAACTTTCGATAGAGGAGGATACTTATATCACGGTCGTATTAAATCATTAGCAGAAGGCGCAAGAGCGGCTGGACTTAAATTCTAATATATTATGTCTAAATACAAAAATGTAGAATTGGTAAAACCAAGTGGTCTTGAACTTAAAGATCGTCTGGTAAGTGTTAATCGTGTTACTAAAGTTACAAAAGGTGGTAGAGCTTTCGGTTTTTCTGCTATTGTAGTTGTAGGTGATGAAAATGGTGTTGTTGGACATGGATTAGGAAAATCTAAAGATGTTTCTGAAGCAATTGCGAAAGCAGTAGAAGATGCTAAGAAAAATTTAGTAAAAATTCCTTTGAATGGACAATCAGTTCCTCACGAACAAAAAGGTAAATTTGGTGGTGCACGTGTATTCTTAATTCCTGCCTCTCATGGTACTGGAGTTATTGCTGGTGGAGCTGTTCGTTCAGTTCTTGAATCAGTAGGTATTCACGATGTATTATCTAAATCTCAAGGATCATCAAATCCTCATAACGTAGTTAAAGCAACTTTTGATGCTTTATTACAAATGAGAAGCGCTTACACTGTTGCAAAACAAAGAGGTGTTTCTTTAGAAAAAGTTTTTAAAGGTTAATTCAAGGAAATTATGGCTAAATTATTAGTAAAACAAGTAAGAAGCAAAATCAACTGTCCTCTTTCTCAAAAAAGAGGTTTGGAAGCTTTAGGTCTACGTAAAATGGGACAAGTTGTAGAGCATGATTCAAATCCTGCTATCCTTGGGATGATAAACAAAGTTAAACACTTAGTTTCTGTTGAAGAAGCTAAATAACAAATACTGTTATGAATTTAAGTAACTTACAACCAGCTGAAGGGTCAACACACAATCAAAATAAAAGATTAGGTAGAGGAGAAGGTTCTGGAAAAGGTGGTACTTCTGCAAGAGGTCACAAAGGAGCAAAATCTCGTTCTGGTTATTCTAAAAAGATTGGATTTGAAGGAGGGCAAATGCCACTTCAAAGACGTGTACCTAAGTTCGGTTTCACAAACATCAACCGTAAAGAATACGAAGGTGTAAATTTGGATACGCTTCAATTATTAGTAGACAATGGTATTGTTACAGATTCTGTTGATATGACAGTTTATGTAGCAAATCGTCTAGCTACCAAAAATGAAATCGTTAAGATTTTAGGTAGAGGAGAATTGAAAGCAAAATTAAAAGTAACTGCTCACAAATTTACTGCTACTGCAAAAGCTGCTATTGAAGCTGCTGGTGGAGAGGCTGTAACAATATAATTTTTCTATTGTATGAAGAAATTTATTGAATCAATAAGTAATGTTTGGAAAATCGAAGAACTAAAAAATAGAATCTTAATCACATTGGGACTTCTTTTAGTATATCGTTTTGGAGCACACGTTACGCTTCCTGGAATTGATGCAACGCAATTGACTGGTTTAGCGGGACAAACAAAAAATGGTTTAGGATCTATTCTAGACATGTTCACCGGAGGTGCATTCTCTAAAGCTTCAGTTTTTGCTTTAGGTATTATGCCTTATATTTCTGCGTCTATTGTTGTACAGTTAATGGGAATTGCGATTCCGTATTTACAAAAACTTCAAAATGATGGAGAGAGCGGTAGAAAAAAAATTAATCAGATAACACGTTGGTTGACTATTGTTATTACACTAGTCCAAGGACCAACTTACATCTATAATTTATATAGAACATTACCTAGTATGCATTTTTTACTAGGTTTTAATTATTTTGAGTTTTTATTTTCTTCTGTGATAATTTTGGTTACAGGTACTATTTTTGCCATGTCGTTAAAAAGACCGATAAAGGTATTGGGAAATGGAATTTCATTGTTGATTATGGTTGGTATATTAGCTCGTTTTCCACAAGCTTTTATTCAAGAATTTACAACCAGAGTTACCAATAACAATGGAGGGCCAATGTTATTAGTTATCGAAATTATTATTTGGTTATTAGTTATTATTTCTTGTGTACTGTTAATTATGGCAGTTCGTAAAATCCCTGTTCAATACGCTCGTCGTACGACTTCAGGAGATTATGAGCAAGATTTGATGGGAGGAAATAGACAATGGATTCCACTTAAGCTTAATGCTTCTGGGGTTATGCCAATTATTTTTGCACAAGCAATTATGTTTATTCCTGCAGCTGTAGCTGGATTGTCAAAATCAGATACATCACAATCAATTGTTGGTGCTTTTAGTAATATGTTTGGATTCTGGTATAACTTTGTATTTGCAACTTTAATTGTTGTATTTACTTTCTTCTATACTGCAATTACAGTACCTACTAACAAGATGTCTGATGATTTAAAGAGAAGCGGTGGTTTTATTCCAGGTGTTAGACCAGGAGTTGAGACTTCAGATTTTCTAGATAAAGTGATGTCTTTAATAACTTCCCAGGATCTTTATTCCTTGCTTTGATTGCTGTGTTCCCAGCTATTGTTGTAAGTTTTATGGATGTACAACAATCTTGGGCAATGTTTTTTGGAGGTACCTCGTTAATAATTATGGTTGGAGTTGCAATAGATACTATTCAACAAATCAACTCATATTTGTTAAACAAACATTATGATGGTTTAATGAAGACTGGTAAAAATAGAAAAGCAGTAGCTTAATTTTTATATGGCAAAACAATCAGCAATAGAACAAGACGGATCAATCATCGAAGCATTATCAAATGCGATGTTCCGTGTAGAATTAGAAAATGGACATATTGTAATCGCTCATATTTCTGGTAAGATGCGTATGCATTACATCAAATTATTACCTGGTGATAAAGTGAAACTAGAAATGAGTCCTTACGACTTGTCAAAAGCAAGAATTACTTATAGATATTAAAGGATATTCACTATGAAAGTTAGAGCATCAGTAAAAAAGAGAAGTCCCGAGTGCATCATTGTGCGTAGAAAAGGGAGATTGTACGTAATAAACAAAAAGAATCCTAGATTTAAACAAAGACAAGGATAATTATGGCAAGAATAGCAGGGGTAGATATCCCAAAAAATAAGAGAGGTGTTATAGCACTTACCTATATCTTTGGATTAGGAAGAAGTAGAGCTATTGAGATTTTAGAAAAAGCTCAAGTTAGCCAAGATAAAAAAAGTTCAAGAGTGGAATGATGATGAGATCGGAGCAATTCGTGAGGCAGTATCAACTTTCAAAATTGAAGGAGAATTACGTATCTGAAGTTTCTTTAAACATCAAACGTTTAATGGATATTGGTTGTTACAGAGGTATCCGTCATAGATCTGGTCTTCCGTTAAGAGGACAAAGAACTAAAAACAACTCTAGAACAAGAAAAGGTAAAAGAAAAACTGTTGCTAACAAGAAAAAAGCAACTAAATAATAAGTAATATGGCTAAAGCAACTGCAAAAAAACGTAAAGTTATCGTTGAATCAACGGGTGAAGCTCATATTTCTGCCACTTTCAACAACATTATCATTTCTTTGACAAATAAGAAAGGTGAAGTTATTTCTTGGTCTTCAGCTGGTAAGATGGGTTTCAGAGGTTCTAAAAAGAATACTCCGTACGCAGCTCAAATGGCAGCAGAAGATTGTAGTAAAGTAGCTCTTGAGGCAGGACTTAAAAAAGTTAAAGTTTATGTAAAAGGACCAGGAAACGGACGTGAGTCTGCTATCCGTTCTATTCATAACGGTGGAATTGAAGTTACAGAGATTATCGATGTTACTCCAATGCCTCACAACGGATGTCGTCCTCCTAAAAGACGTAGAGTTTAATACTCAAAAATTATAGTATAACCTAGATTGAAAATAGATTATCGAAGGATAAGACCTGAATTCATAATCTCAATCTTAAACAATTTAAAATGGCAAGATATACTGGTCCAAGCACAAGAATCGCTCGTAAATTTGGCGAAGCAATCTTCGGAGATGACAAATCTTTCGAAAAAAGAAATTACCCACCTGGACAACACGGGATGGCTAAAAAAAGAGGAAAAAAATCTGAGTACGCTGTTCAGTTAATGGAAAAGCAAAAAGCTAAATATTCTTACGGAATTTTAGAAAAACAATTCAGAAATTTATTCGAAAAAGCATCAGCTACTAAAGGAGTTACTGGTGAGGTTTTATTACAATTATGTGAAGCAAGATTAGATAACGTAGTTTTTAGAATGGGTATCGCTCCTTCTAGAAGAGGTGCACGTCAAATTGTATCTCACAGACACGTTACTGTAAACGGTGAAGTTGTTAATATTCCTTCTTACCACCTTAAGCCTGGTGATAAAGTTGCTGTTCGTGAAAAATCTAAATCTTTAGAGGCTATCGAACGTTCTTTATCAAATTCAAGTCATGTTTATGAATGGATTACTTGGAACAATGATCTTAAAGAAGGGAACTTTCGTTTCTGTACCTGCAAGACTTCAAATTCCAGAAAACATTAAAGAACAATTAATCGTAGAGTTGTACAACAAATAATAATTGACTTAGTCGAAATTTATGGCAATATTTAATTTTCAAAAGCCCGATAAAGTTATCATGATCGATTCAACCGATTTTGAAGGTAAATTCGAATTTAGACCTTTAGAACCTGGTTATGGATTGACTGTTGGTAATGCACTTAGAAGAGTTTTGCTTTCAGCATTAGAAGGTTATGCAATTACATCTGTTCGCATTGAAGGTGTAGATCATGAGTTTTCTACTATCTCAGGTGTTGTTGAAGATGTTACCGAAATTATCCTTAATCTTAAGCAAGTTCGTTTCAAACGTCAAATTGAAGATATCGATAATGAAGCAGTTACTATTTCTGTTTCTGGTAAAGATCAATTAACAGCAGGTGATTTTCAAAAATTTATTTCAGGTTTCCAAGTACTGAATCCAGAACCTTGTTATCTGTAATTTAGATAGTAAAATTAAACTGAATTTCGATTTAACAATCGAAAAAGGTAGAGGATACGTTCCTGCTGAGGAGAACAAAAAACAGAATGCTGCAATTGGAACTATTTTTACAGATTCAATTTTTACTCCGGTAAAAAATGTAAAATATGCAATTGAAAACTTCCGTGTTGAGCAAAAGACAGATTACGAAAAATTAGTTTTTGAAATCAAAACTGATGGATCTATTAATCCTAAAGATGCTCTTACAGAAGCTGCAAAAGTTTTAATTCACCACTTCATGTTATTCTCTGACGAAAGAATTACACTCGAGGCTGACGAAATTGCACAAACAGAATCGTATGATGAAGAGTCATTACATATGAGACAATTGCTTAAAACTAAGCTTGTTGATATGGATTTATCTGTGAGAGCATTAAATTGCTTGAAAGCGGCTGAAGTTGATACACTTGGTGATTTAGTATCGTTCAATAAAAATGACCTAATGAAATTCCGTAATTTTGGTAAAAAATCTTTAACTGAACTTGATGAACTTGTTGCAGTTAAGAATTTAACTTTCGGAATGGATTTAGCTAAATACAAACTAGATAAAGAATAATCTAATTCGCTTAGGCGAGTTAAATTTAACATAGCAATGAGACACGGAAAAAAATTCAATCACTTAAGCAGACAGACTGGACATAGAAAAGCTATGTTGGCTAATATGGCTTGTTCTCTTATTGAGCACAAACGTATTAACACTACTGTTGCTAAAGCTAAAGCGCTTAAACAATTCGTTGAGCCTTTAATCACAAAATCAAAAGAAGATACGACTCACAATCGTCGTATTGTTTTTGCATACTTACGTAGCAAATATGCTGTAACTGACTTGTTCAGAGATGTAGCTGCTAAAGTAGGAGACCGTCCAGGTGGATACACTCGTATCATTAAAGTTGGAAATCGTTTGGGAGATAACGCTGATATGGCGATGATCGAACTTGTTGATTTCAATGAACTTTACAACGGAGGTAAAAAAGAAGTTAAAAAAGCAAAAAGCCGTCGTGGTGGAAAAGCAAAGAAAGCTGAAGAGACTTCTGAAGCTCCTGCTGCTGATACAGAAACGACAACTGAAGCTTCTGAATAATTATGAAAATAATCATTCAATAAGAATTAAGGATAAACTAGTTACTAGTTTATCCTTTTTTTTGTTTTTTTGAAACTAAAAACACAATAATCTAACACTTTCCCTTCTTAGGGTTTTATTTTTAAAGATGAATTTTTTAAAAAATCTTGCACTCGCTCTTTTAAAAAATTAAATTTGCAAAATATCTAATTACAAATGAAATACACAACACGACAAAGCGCCATTCTTTTGCTAAGCGACGGAACAATTTTTCACGGAAAATCAATCGGAATTAGTGGTACAACTTTTGGCGAAGTTTGCTTTAATACAGGAATGACAGGATATCAAGAAATCTTTACAGATCCTTCTTATTTTGGTCAAATTATGGTTGCAACCAATGCGCATATTGGGAATTATGGTGTGAATGAATCAGAAGTTGAATCTGATAGCATCAAAATATCAGGATTGGTTTGTAAAAACTTTAGCTTTAATTATTCTCGTGAAGATGCTTCAGAGAGTTTAGAGTCTTATTTTATAAAAGAAAATCTGATTTGTATCTCAGATGTTGATACAAGAGCGCTGGTTAGTTATATACGTGATAACGGAGCGATGAATGCCGTTATTTGTACTGATGGTACTTCGATTGAAGATTTAAAAATTGCCTTGGCAAATGTTCCAAATATGGAAGGATTAGAACTTGCTTCAAAAGTTTCGACAACCGAACCGTATTTTTATGGAGATGAAAACGCAACTTATAAAATCTCAGCATTAGATTTGGGGATTAAGAAGAATATTTTGCGTAATTTGGCTAAAAGAGATTGTTATATAAAAGTGTTTCCATATGATTCAACTTTTAAAGATTTATCAGCATTTAATCCAGATGGATATTTCTTGTCAAATGGACCTGGTGATCCAGATCCATTATTTGGTGCAATCGAAGTTGCTAAAGAGATTTTGGCAAATGATAAGCCTTTATTTGGTATTTGCTTAGGTCATCAAGTTATCGCTTTGGCAAATGGAGTTTCTACTTATAAAATGTTTAATGGGCATCGTGGAATAAACCACCCAGTTAAAAATATTATCACTGGAAAAGGAGAGATTACATCTCAAAATCATGGTTTTGCTGTTAATAAAGAGCAATTGGATAATCACCCAGATTTAGAGATTACACATTTACATCTTAATGATGAAACTGTAGCAGGTATGCGAATGAAAAATAAAAATTGTTTTTCAGTACAATATCATCCAGAAGCAAGTCCAGGACCTCATGATTCTTCTTATTTGTTTGATCAATTTATTGAGAACATAAAAGGAAACTAAACTAAAACGATTGAGTTAATAAATAAAAGTATTTTATTGCTAAGGAACTTAATTAGTGTCAAGTATTTTTATAAATTCGGAAAATATTTATAATTTAATAATAAAAAACAAAAATAATGAGTATTATAATAAAAATTCACGCAAGACAAATTTTTGATTCTAGAGGTAATCCTACTATTGAAGTTGATGTAGTTACAGATAACGGAGTTTTAGGAAGAGCAGCGGTTCCATCTGGAGCTTCTACTGGAGAGCATGAAGCGGTTGAATTACGTGATGGAGGAAAAGCTTTTCTAGGTAAAGGAGTTTTAAATGCAGTGAAAAATGTAAATACTATTATTGCTGAAGAATTAGTTGGTGTTTCTGTTTTTGAACAAAATGTAATCGATCAGGCAATGATTGATTTAGATGGGACTCCAAATAAATCTAAATTAGGAGCAAACGCTATTTTAGGCGTTTCTCTTGCGGTTGCAAAAGCAGCTGCTAATGAGCTAGGATTGCCTTTATATAGATATGTAGGTGGTGTTTCGGCAAATACATTGCCAGTACCAATGATGAACATCATTAACGGAGGTTCTCATTCTGATGCTCCAATTGCTTTTCAAGAATTTATGATTTTTCCTGTAAAAGCAACTTCTTTCTCATTCTATGCAAATGGGAACAGAAATTTTCCATAGTTTGAAAAAAGTTTTACATGACAGAGGATTAAGTACAGCTGTAGGTGATGAAGGTGGTTTTGCTCCGAATTTACCAGGTGGTACTGAAGATGCTTTGGATACTATAAAAAAAGCAGTTGAAAATGCAGGATATACTTTCGGTGACGAAATTATGATTGCTCTTGATTGTGCTTCTGCTGAGTTTTATGTAAACGGAAAATACGATTACTCTAAATTTGAAGGAGAAACAGGTAAAGTAAGAACTTCTGCTGAGCAAGTTGATTACTTAGCTGAATTAGTAGCTAAATACCCAATCATATCTATTGAAGATGGAATGGATGAGAATGACTGGGATGGATGGAAATTGCTTACTGAAAAAATTGGACACAAAGTACAATTAGTAGGTGATGATTTGTTTGTAACTAATGTGGAGCGTTTGTCTACTGGAATTGAAAAAGGAATTGCAAATTCTATTCTTATTAAAGTAAACCAAATTGGTACTTTAACTGAGACTATTGCGGCAGTAAATATGGCTAAAAATGCAGGTTATACTTCAGTAATGTCTCATCGTTCAGGGGAAACTGAAGATAATACAATTGCAGATTTAGCAGTAGCATTAAACTGTGGTCAAATTAAAACAGGTTCGGCTTCACGTTCAGATCGTATGGCAAAATACAATCAATTACTAAGAATTGAAGAAGAATTAGGAAGTACAGCTTACTTCCCAGGATTAAATGCATTTAAAATAAAATAATTGTAAGATTATATATTGCTTTGAGCCATTCGTGAAAACGAATGGCTTTTTTTTTGAGTTTTAACAAATTCATAGCAAGATTCCTTTTTTAGTTAGTCTTAAATTCCTTAGATTTGATAAATTATTATTTAAAAGATTTATTTCCGATTATATTATGTCAAAAATAGCTACCCTAGAAGTAGATGGTAAGAAAATTGAACTTCCGGTTATAACTGGAAGCGAAAATGAATCTGCTGTCGATATTAACAAATTACGTGATTTAACTGGTTTCATTACTCTTGATCCAGGATATAAAAATTCAGGTTCTTGTACAAGTGAGATTACTTTCTTGGATGGAGAATTAGGGATTTTACGTTACAGAGGATATTCAATCGAAGATTTAGCTGAACAAGCAAGCTTTCCTGAAGTATCTTATCTATTAATTTTTGGAGAATTACCAACTGCTCAACAATTAGCACAATTTGATGCTGATATTAAAAAGCATACTTTGGTAAACGAAGAAATGAAAAACATCATTGATGGTTTTCCAAAAACTGCTCATCCTATGGGGGTTTTGTCTGCATTAACAAGTGCATTGACAGCTTTTAATCCTAAGTCGGTAAATGTAGAAAATGAAAAAGAAATGTATGAGGCTGTTTGTAAAACAATAGCTAAGTTTCTTGTTATTGCTACATGGACTTATAGAAAAACAATGGGCTATCCATTAAATTATTATGACAATACGATAGGATATGTAGAGAACTTTATGCAATTAATGTTTAAATTGCCTACAGGGCCTTATGCAGCAAACCCTATTGTTGTTAATGCATTAGATAAATTATTCATTTTACATGGTGACCATGAACAAAATTGTTCTACATCTACAGTAAGAAATGGTTGGTTCTTCACATGCTGGATTATTTGCTTCGATTTCTGCTGGAGTTTCTGCACTTTGGGGGCCACTTCATGGAGGTGCAAATCAAGCTGTTCTTGAGATGCTAGAAGAGATTAATAAAGATGGTGGAGATACAGATAAGTTTATGGCGAAAGCCAAAGATAAAAATGATCCATTCCGTTTAATGGGATTTGGTCATAGAGTTTACAAAAACTTTGATCCGAGAGCTAGAATTATTAAGAAAGCGGCAGATGAAGTTTTGAATACATTAGGTGTTGATGATCCAATTTTAGCAATTGCTAAAAAATTAGAAGCAGCAGCTCTTGAAGATGAGTACTTTAAATCAAGAAGCTTATATCCTAACGTAGATTTTTACTCAGGAATCATTTACAGAGCATTAGGAATTCCTACTGATATGTTTACAGTAATGTTTGCTATCGGAAGATTACCAGGATGGATTGCACAATGGAAAGAAATGCGTGAAAATAAAGAACCAATCGGTCGACCTAGACAAATATATACTGGTCATCCTTTAAGAGAATTCAAATCGAATAAATAAAATTCAATTTAAAGCTTCACTTAACTGTGAAGCTTTTTTTTATCTTTGTTGAAATCAAATAATAGAATATGTTACAATTAAATGTAAAGAACGAAACATCAAGATTACGGGCTGTAGTTTTGGGATCTGCAGTTCATAACGGACCTACGCCAACCATTGAGGAAGCGTATGATCCGAAAATCATTGGAGCATATTAAGGCAGGAACTTATCCAGTAGAGTCTGATATGGTTGCCGAAATGGAAGCTTTTAATGCAGTACTTCAAAAATACAATGTGACAGTTTTTCGTCCTGAAATGATTGAAAATTACAACCAGATTTTCGCTAGAGATATTGGCTTCGTAATAGATGATGTTTTTGTGAAATCGAATATTTTACCTGATAGAGAACGTGAGTTGGATGCAATCCAATACATAATAGATCAAATGAATCCTAACAAAGTTGTTCGTCCACCTGTAGAAGTGCATATTGAAGGAGGAGATGTTATGCTTTGGAATGATTATATTTTTATAGGGACTTATAAAGGGAGTGACTATAAAGATTATATTACCGCAAGGACAAATATGGAGGGGGTTGAATTCATTAGAAATTTGTTTCCGAATAAAATAGTTAAAGAGTTTGATTTAGTTAAATCTAAAATTGAAGCTCGCGATAATGCTTTGCATCTTGATTGTTGCTTTCAACCAGTAGGAAAGGATAAAGGAATCATTTATAAAAGAGGATTTCGAGAAGAAGCAGATTATATGTATTTAGTGAATCTTTTTGGTAAGGAGAACTTATTTCATATTGAGAGAGAAGAAATGTATTATATGAATTCGAATGTTTTCTCAATAGATACAAATGTTGTTGTGTCAGAGAAGAATTTTACGAGACTAAATAATTGGTTAAGAGGTAATGGGTTTGTTGTGGAAGAAATTCCTTATGCTGAAATAGCTAAACAAGAAGGATTGTTAAGATGCTCAACATTACCATTAATTAGAGACTAAAAATAGTTTTTAAGTTTTAGTTTTCAAGTTTATTACAAGCATGAAACCTGAAGTTTGAAACAAAAAAATAAGTAAAATGAAACAAACTACAAACGCAATAGTAATGATTCGCCCAGTGGCATTCCGTATGAATGAACAAACGGCAGTAAACAATTATTATCAAAAAGTGTTAGATGGGCTTTTGCCAGCTACAGTAAATGCAAAAGCACAACAAGAGTTTGATGCTTTCGTTGAGAAGTTAAGAGCAGTTGGAGTAGATGTAACAGTTGTAGAAGATACTCTAAATCCAGATACGCCTGATAGTATATTCCCAAACAACTGGGTTTCTTTTCATGAAAATGGAGATGTGGCGTTATATCCTATGTTTGCCGAAAATCGTCGTCAGGAGCGTCGTGAAGATATCTTAGATATTTTAGAAGAAAAAGGATTCGAAATCAATAATATAGTCGATTATACATCGGCAGAAGAGGATGGTTTTTTCTTAGAAGGAACTGGAAGTTTACTTTTGGATAGAGCAAATGGGAAAGCATATTGCGCCTTGTCACCAAGAGCTGATGAAGAATTATTTATAGAATTCTGTGAAGATTTTGATTATGCACCAGTTATTTTCGAAGCATTTCAAACAGTTAATGGAGAACGAAAACTAATTTATCACACTAATGTTATGATGTGTTTAGGAGAGACTTTTGCTGTGATCTGTGCAGATTGTATTGATGATAAAAAAGAGCGTAAAATGGTTCTTGAAAACCTAAAAGCGGATAAAAAAGAAGTTGTCTTAATTACAGAAGCTCAAGTAAATAATTTCGCAGGAAATATGCTTGAAGTTCGTGGCACAAATGATAAAAAATATATTGTAATGAGCGCTTCGGCACATCAAAGTTTAACGCCAAAGCAAATTTCGCAATTAGAAAACCATGCCGAAATTTTAAGCTCAAGTTTAGATACTATCGAAGCTTGCGGTGGAGGAAGTGCAAGATGTATGATGGCAGAAGTATTTTTGCCAAGAGCATAAGCTAAATAGAATTCTAAAAAAAGGGATAATTTATCCCTTTTTTTTATTTTTAGCGAAATCAAAATTACATTAAATTCACTTTAATTATATTGATAATAGCACTCACTATATATTGTATTCCAATTGCAATTACAATAAAACCAACTATCCTAGATATTGCAACAATTCCAGATGCTCCAAGTATCTTAGCAAGATAATGTGCGCTTCTAAGAATAATAAAAATTACAACAGCAATTGCTAAAATAGCAAATGAACCTATTATTACTTCGCTAGTTTGGTGGTGTTCTTGATAAAAAGCAATTAATAAAGATATCGATCCAGGACCTGCAAGCATGGGGATTGCAAGTGGGGTAAGAGCAATATCATTTCTTTGTTGCGCATCTGTTTCTATCTTTTTGTTTATCCCTCTTTTCTTGTTGAATTTTCCTGAAAGTAGAGAGAATCCTGAATTTACAATTATAATTCCTCCAGCAATACGAAGAGCATCGATACTAATTCCGAAGAAAGTTAGCATATATTGCCCTACAAAAAACGAAACAATTAAGATTAGGAAAACATTTATTGCAGTCCATAAAGAAATTCTGGAACGCTCTTTCTTAGAGTCATGTTGTGTTAATCCTACAAAGATTGGAACTGTTCCAATTGGGTTTAATACCGAGAAAAGAGCGGCAAATAAGTAAATAAATAGATCCATAAAGTCTGGTTTAGTACTGTAAAAATAGTCTTTTTTGAAAGATATGATTGCGGTTTAATCAGTATATTGTTGATTTTATTGAAAAATAACTAAACTTTTTAAATAATCGAAGAGCTAAACCTTTTTGATTACTTTTGTGGTATATATTAAAGACAATGAAAAATAAAAAAACAGTAGTGCTTGGAGCAACTACTAAGCCTGATAGATATGCTTTTTTAGCTATAAATAAATTAGTAGAAAAAGGACATACAGTTTTGGCAATTGGTCAAAATGCTGGAGAAGTTGCTGGAGTGAAGATTCATACAAAGGCTATTCCGCTTAAAAATATTGATACAGTTACTTTGTATTTGAACCCAGCGCGTCAGCGCGACTACTATAATTACATTGTTGAAGCTAAACCTAAGCGAGTAATTTTTAATCCAGGAACTGAAAACCCAGAATTATATCAATTATTAGAACTTAATAATATCAAGGCTCAAGTTGCTTGTACTTTGGTTTTGCTTACTACAAATCAATATTAGGTATATAAAATAAATCAATTATTGTTTTTAGAAGCTATTTCCAGCTATCCGCTATATCTTTTTCTGATAGAAAAAACCAGAAAAAGGATGCCGCTTTTATCTGGGCTAGACTCTAAAATAAATAATAGTAATAATTAGTTTTAAAATGTAATAATTGAAGTATTTTAAAATTCTGATTTTTATAAACAAAAGTCGAGTAAACCCGCAAATTTAGTATTTTTGCCCTCATGGAATTTTCTTCAAAATTAATAGAAAAAGCAGTCAACGAAATGTCGCAATTACCAGGTATTGGTAAGCGCACAGCTTTGCGATTGGTTTTACATTTATTAAAACAACCCAAAGAGCAAACCGGATTTTTAGCCGAAGCACTTACAACAATGCGTGCCGATATTAAATTTTGCGAAAGCTGTCATAATATTTCCGATGTTGCAGTTTGTGAAATTTGCGCCAATACATCCAGAAATCACCAGACTATTTGTGTAGTAGAGGATATTCGCGATGTAATGGCTATAGAAAATACAGGGCAATATAAAGGGATTTATCATGTTTTAGGTGGGAAAATTTCTCCAATAGAAGGCGTCGGGCCAAGCCAGTTGAATATAACTACTTTAGTCGAAAAGGTAAAGTTTGGGGGGGTAAACGAAATTATATTTGCTTTAAGTTCAACCATGGAAGGTGATACTACTAATTTTTATATCTATAAGCAAATAGCTGATGTCGAAATTATAATCTCAACTATTGCACGCGGAATTGCAGTAGGCGACGAGTTAGAATATGCAGATGAAGTTACTCTTGGACGAAGTATATTGCAAAGAGTTCCGTTTGAGAAAACGTTCAAGAATAATTAATCGAGTTTATAATAAAAATCGATATTTTCTAAATAATAAATGAAAAGCTATATTTACTGTTAAAATTCTACAAATGAATAAAAACTCTTTTTATCTGTTGATACTTATTGGCATCCTTTTTACATCATGTATTCCGCTAAATGATTTGGTTTATTTACAAGATAAAGGGGCGACAGGTACAGAAAGTAATATTGCTGCTGTAGAATCAAAACCGTATCGTTTACAAACGAATGATGTTTTAAGTATTAATATAAAAGCTATCGATCCAAAATTAGTAGCGATTTTTAATACTACTGATAAAGGAACTGGTCAAAGTTCTTCTAATTCTGAAGCGGGTTTATATTTTGATGGTTTTACTGTTGATGATCATGGGAATATAAGAATGCCTGTTTTGGGAGAAATAAATGTTATGGGGTATACGCTAGAAGAGGTACGTATTAAAATTGAGAAACAATTATTAGACGAACATTTTAAATCAGAGGCAAATATATTTGTAACAGTTAAGTTGGCAGGTTTTAGATATACTATAAATGGGGAAGTAAATTCTCCAGGTACAAAAACACTTTTTCAACAACAGGTAAATGTAATGGAAGCCATTGCTAATTCAGGTGATATTACGATTACAGGAAATAGAAAATCAGTTACTATTATTCGTCAATCACCCACTGGATCCGAAATGCATGATATAGATCTTACCGATCTTAATGCAATGAAATCTCCTTACTACTATTTACAACCAAATGATTATATTTATGTGAAACCACTCAAGCAGAAAACCTGGGGAACTGGTAAAACAGGAATAGAATCTATGGGAACAATAATTACAATAATTTCTTTGGCAACAACTACATTTTTACTTTTAAAACTTTAAAAACCTACTCAGAAAATGTTAGATATAAAAGATTTTTCAATTTTTGACAATCAATCCAATTTTGATTTTAGAGGGTTTTTATTGAAAATTGGAGGATACTGGAAATGGTTTTTATTGAGTTTAATCATTGCTTTTGCAATTGCTTATCAAGTAAATATTCGCAAAGAAAAAATATATGGAATGGAAACGTTGATTTCTATAAAAGAAGAAAACAATCCATTTTTTACTTCAAATACAAGTTTAGTTTTTAATTGGGGAGGGACTTCCGATCAAATTAGTAGTACTACTACAGTATTGCAGTCTAGATCCCACAACGAGCTTGTTGTAGATAAATTGCAATATTATATTGATTATTTAGAACAAGGAGAATATAATCTAGTAGATTCTTATGGGGCAGTTCCTTTTTATGTAAATATAGATAAATCGAAGGGACAGCTTGCTAGTTCATTAATTAGTATTAAGTTTTTGAATGCTAATGAATATGAAATTAGAATTCCTTTTGAGAATAATTCGGTTTCATTAATTACTTATGCAAATAATTCATATAGTAATACAGCAGTAGAGATAGGAGAGTTTGTAAAAAAGTATAAAGTTGGAGAACAAGTTTCGTTGCCTTTTTTAAATTGGAAATTGCAAATAAATGATAATCCTGGTTTTTATAAAGACAAGGAATATTTTGTAAGATTTAATAATTTTGATGGAACAGTTGCAAGATATCGTGGAGTTAGTGTGCAATCTGATGAAAGAGGAGGTTCTATACTTACATTAGGAATGCAAGGAACTAATAAGGCAAGGATGGTTGAATATTTAAATTCGACTGTGAAAATGCTAATAAAAATCCAATTGGATAGTAAGAATCAGTTTGCAACAAATACGATTAATTTTATCGATAGTACGCTTGTAGCAATGGAAACTCAGTTAAAGCAAACTGGAGATGAATTGAAGTCATTTAGAAAAGGCAAAAATGTTTATAATATAGAAGAAGGTGGTAGTAAGTTCTCAGACAAAATTATGGATTTTGATGTCGAAAGAGATGAAGTTACCCGTAAAATTGCCTATTATAATTCGTTAAAAGCCTATTTAAATAATAGTGTCGATTATTCTAAATTGCCTGCGCCATCAGTAGCAGGGATTGAAGATCCAAATATTGTTGTGAATGTTTCTAAATTGATATCGCTTTCTACACAAAGATCAGAAATGGCTTATGCTGTAAAAAGTGATAAAATTTTTAAGGATTTTGACAATCAAATGATGGCTGTCAAAAATGTTTTGTTAGAAAACATTGTTTCAGCAAAAACTTCTTTACAGTATGATTTGGCAATGGTTAATAGTAAAATTGGACAAACTGAAAGTACAATAAAAAAATTACCAGAAGAACAGCAGGAATTATTAAAGATTAAAAGAAAATATGATTTAAGTGATAATATCTATAGTACATTCCTTCAAAAAAGAAGTGAAGCTGATATTGTAAAAGCAGCTAATTTATCTGATATTCACTTTATAGATCCAGCTAAAGATGTTGGAGGAGGATTAATAGGACCCAAAACATCGGTTAATTATGTTTTAGCGTTATTCTTGGGATTATTAATTCCGTTGTTAGCTATTTTTGTTATTTTCTTTATTAATAATTCAATTCAGAATATAGAAGATGTTAGTAAGCAAACGCAGATTCCATTAATTGGAGTGGTTGGTGTAAATAATGAAGCTTCGAGTTTAGCAGTATTTGATAAACCAAAATCGGCATTGTCGGAATCATTTAGAGCAATTCGTTCTTCCTTGCAGTTCTTGTATAAAAAACAGCAAGTAGATGGAGCAAAAACATTAATGATAACTTCATCGGTTAGTGGCGAAGGAAAAACATTTTGTTCTATTAATATAGCTACCGTTTTTGCCTTGAGTGAAAAAAGAACAGTTATTGTTGGTTTGGATTTAAGAAAACCAAGATTAGCAGAAGAATTTGAATTGATTAATGAAGTAGGAGTAGTTAATTATTTGATTAAGAAAAAAAGCCTAGCAGAAATTACTAATACAACCAAGATTCCGTATTTAGATGTTATTCTTTCAGGGCCAATTCCTCCAAATCCTTCTGAATTGATTTTAGGAGAAACGATGAAAGAATTTATTGATGAGTTAAAAACGAAATATGATTACATAATTTTAGATACCCCTCCAGTTGGGCTCGTTTCAGATTCTTTAGAATTGGCACAATATAGTGATGTGATCTTATATATAGTGAGGCAAAATTATACCAAAAAAGATATGATAACGTTGTTAAATAATAGGGTAAAAAGAGGGGAACTTACAAATACGAGTATTGTTTTGAACGGATTTGAAAATAAGGCCAAATATGGAGCTACTTATGGATATGGTTATGGAAATTATTCTAATGGATATCATGAAGAGACAAAAAAGAGAGTTTCTTAAAAACGATTTTCAATAAATTGAATAAAAAATAATATCGAGTAATTTAAAAGTATTAATTATGGAATCACAAAACACGATATTAATTACGGGAGGAGCTGGTTTTATAGGCTCTAATCTTTGTGAGTATTTTTTGGGACAAGGGCATAAAGTTATTTGCTTAGATAATTTTTCGACAGGTCACCGACATAACTTAAAAGATTTTATTTCTAATATTAATTTTAAATTGATAGAAGGGGATATTCGTAACATCGCAGATTGCATTCTAGCAGTCCAAGGAGTTGATTATGTTTTACATGAAGCTGCTTTAGGTTCAGTACCAAGGTCAATAAATGACCCGATTACAACCAATGATGTTAATGTTTCTGGTTTTTTAAATATGCTAGTAGCTTCAAGAGACGCTAAAGTAAAGCGATTTATTTATGCAGCAAGTTCATCTACTTATGGTGATTCAGAAGGACTTCCAAAGGTTGAAGAAGTAATTGGTAAGCCATTGTCTCCTTATGCCATTACAAAATATGTAAATGAATTATATGCTGAAATCTTTAGTAAAACTTATGGCTTAGAAACAATAGGATTGCGTTATTTTAATGTTTTTGGAAGGAAACAAGATCCACAAGGAGCTTATGCGGCAGTTATTCCAAAATTTGTGAAGCAATTAATGGAATTGGAAAGTCCTTTGATTAATGGTGATGGAAATTTTTCACGAGATTTTACTTATATTGATAATGTGATTCAAATGAATGCTTTGGCTATGGCGACTAAGAATCCAGAAGCAGTTAATACAGTATATAATACTGCGTATGGGGATAGAAATACCTTAAATGATTTAGTTGGTTATTTGAAAAAATATTTATCTGAGTATAATCCAAAAATAGCTTCGGTAGAAGTAACGTACGGTCCAAATAGGGCAGGAGATATTCCACATTCTTTGGCAAGTATAGATAAAGCAAAAAAAATGCTAGAATACAATCCAAAATATTCATTACAAGAAGGTTTAAAAGAAGCTGTAGGTTGGTATTGGAATAATTTAAAATAAGAACATTCTTTTGATATAGAATGAAAAAATATAAACATTAGTAAATTTAATTAGATGAAAATCACAAAGATTTGTTGTATTGGTGCGGGTTATGTAGGAGGGCCAACAATGGCAGTTATTGCGCAAAAATGCCCTCATATACAAGTTACAGTAGTTGATTTAAATGAAGATAGAATCAAAGCATGGAATGATGAGAATACTGATAATATACCAATTTATGAACCAGGTCTTGATAAAATTGTAGCTGAAGCCAGAGGACGAAATTTATTCTTTTCTACAGATGTTGAAAAAGCTATAGATGAGGCTCAAATTATCTTCATATCTGTAAATACACCTACTAAAACCTATGGAAAAGGGAAGGGAATGGCTGCGGATTTAAAGTATATTGAATTGTGCGCAAGACAAATTGCAAAAATTGCAAAAGACAATAAAATTGTAGTTGAAAAGTCGACATTACCAGTACGAACAGCTGAGGCTATTAAAAGTATTTTGGATAATACAGGAAATGGAGTGCAATTTCAAATCTTATCAAATCCAGAATTTTTAGCAGAAGGGACTGCAGTTACTGATTTATTAAATCCGGATAGAATATTGATTGGTGGAGATTCTACATCAGAAGGTAAAGAAGCAATAGATGCTTTAGTAGAAGTGTATTCAAATTGGGTATCATCAGATAAAATACTAACTACAAATGTTTGGTCATCGGAGTTGTCGAAGCTGACTGCAAATGCATTTTTGGCTCAAAGAATATCCTCAATCAATGCCATGTCTGAATTGTGTGAGAAAACTGGGGCAGATGTGAACGAAGTCGCTAGAGCAATTGGAATGGATACCAGAATTGGTTCTAAATTCCTTAAAGCTTCAGTTGGGTTTGGAGGATCATGTTTTCAAAAAGATATTCTAAATTTAGTTTATATTGCTAAAACATATGGATTGCACGAAGTTGCTGATTATTGGGAACAGGTAATTATTATGAATGATCATCAGAAGAGAAGGTTTTCAAATAAAATAGTTCAGACGTTATATAACACTGTTTCGGGTAAAAAAATAGCATTCTTAGGTTGGGCGTTTAAAAAAGATACAAACGATACAAGAGAATCGGCAGCAATTTATGTGGCGGATGATTTAATCAATGAACAAGCTAAGATAGCTGTTTATGACCCTAAAGTTTCTAGAGAAAAAATGCTAAGTGATTTAAATTATTTAGAAACTAGAAGTTTAGAGAAAAACACTAAAGCTGTTGCAACTTTTGAAAATGCTTATGATGCTTGTAATGGAGCCCATGCAATTGCAGTTTTGACTGAATGGGATGAGTTTGTGACATATGATTGGGCGAAGATTTATGATTCAATGCAAAAGCCAGCTTTTATTTTTGATGGAAGAAATATATTAAACAAGGAAGAATTAGAAGAGATCGGATTTGTATATCTAGGTATTGGGTCATAAAATAAGTATTGCAATTAATTAAGAGTTGTTAATGTTTATAGGTAAATTTCATAACAAAATAAGTAGTAATGAATTGGTATGTAGTTTATACGAAACCCAAATGGGAAAAAAAAGTTGCGGATCAATTAAATAAAATAGGAATAAGATGTTATTGTCCATTAATTATTCAAATGCGACAGTGGTCGGATAGGAAAAAGAAAGTTGAAGTACCGTTGTTTAATTCTTATGTTTTTGTTCAATTAGAAGATTTAGATAGGAATTTAGTATTTCAAATTCCAGGAGTAATCCGTTATTTGTTTTGGTTAGGTAAACCAGCCGTAGTACGTGATGGAGAGATTAAAGCGATTAAAAACAGTTTAGAATCCCCAACTATTGATGAGATTTCAGTTACTCCATTTAAAATAGGAGATAAAATAAAGTTAGATTCTGGAGCTTTTAGCAATCAGGATGCCATCGTACAAGAGATATCTAATACTCATTATATATTGGTTTTAGAGTCATTGGGATGTGTGTTAAAGATAAAATTTAAATAAATTAACAAGACAAATTTTGAATATAAGTAAGAATTTGCGGAAAAAAGAGTCACTAATTTTAGTGATTTTTTTGTTTAATGTTTTGATTTAATAGTTTTTTTTAAATTGATTTTTAGTTCATTGTGTTTTTTTAGGTTGGATAATATAGATTTTTACTATTTCGATGATTTTTACTATTGAATTAATAGCCTTATTATGGTATATTTGCCGAAATAGTATGTTCGTTTATCTGAGTCAAAATGTGACTTGGATAAGCGAAGCTGTGTTGATAAATGATTAAAATAATTAAAAAAAGTAGTAATAATGGATGAAAACGTAAAAATAGCAGTTATAGGCTTAGGTTATGTTGGCTTGCCATTGGCTAGATTATTTGCTACAAAATATTCGGTTGTTGGGTTTGATATTAATCAATCAAGAATAGCTTCTTTACAATCAGGAACGGATACAACTTTTGAAGTTGATGATGAAACTTTACAAAAAGTTTTAGTCGATAAAACAGGAGAGGCTATTGGTTTGTATTGTAGTTCAAATATAGTAGATATAAAAGATTGTAATTATTATATAGTAACAGTTCCTACTCCAGTTGATAAGAATAATAGACCAGATTTAACGCCTTTATACAAATCAAGCGAAACAGTTGGTTCTGTTTTAAAAAAAGGAGACATAGTTATTTATGAATCTACTGTTTATCCAGGGGTAACCGAAGAAGAATGTGTGCCTGTCTTGGAGAAAATATCAGGATTGAAATATAATGTCGATTTTTATGCGGGGTATTCACCAGAACGAATTAATCCAGGCGATAAAGAACATACTGTTGAGAAAATTTTAAAAGTTACGTCGGGTTCAACCCCAGAAATAGGGAGAAAAGTCGATGAATTATATAGAACGGTTATTACAGCTGGAACACATTTAGCCCCAACAATAAAAGTAGCTGAGGCAGCTAAGGTTATCGAGAATTCACAAAGAGATATTAATATTGCATTTGTAAATGAGTTAGCTAAAATATTTAATTTAATGAATATTGATACTCAATCAGTTCTAGAAGCAGCAGGAACAAAATGGAATTTTTTACCATTTAAACCAGGATTAGTCGGTGGTCATTGCATAGGTGTTGATCCTTATTATTTGGCACAACGAGCTCAGGAATTTGGGTATCATCCAGAAATTATTTTAGCAGGACGTCGTTTAAATGATAGTATGGGAGAATACATTGCTTCACAAATAGTAAAGTTAATGTTGAAAAAAGGGATTTATGTGTATGGAGCTAATCTTTTAATGCTTGGTATTACATTTAAAGAAAATTGTCCCGATGTTCGCAATACCAAAATTGTAGATTTAATTCTGGCTTTGAAAGAATATGGTATTGCAATTACAATATTTGATCCATTAGCTAGTTTTGAAGAAGTATATAAAGAATATAAATTAGATATAACCAATATTATCCCGAATCAAAAATTTGATACTGTTGTTCTAGGAGTAGCTCATACTGAATTTTTGAGTTTAAATTTTTCGGAATTACAAAAAGAGAATAGTTTGTTGTACGATGTAAAAGGAATATTAGGAAATATTGCAGATAGTAGACTGTAAAATTAAGTGATTATCACTTTTTTTTATTAGTAAAAGATTAATTATGAATACAGAGAATTCAATTATACATGTTATTTTAACAGGAGGAATAGGAAGTAGACTATGGCCGCTTTCTCGTAAAAGTATGCCCAAACAATACTTAGAAATATTTGAAGAGAAATCATTGTTTGAAATGACTGTGGAACGAAATGCTAATTTAGCAGA
This sequence comes from Flavobacterium sp. TC780, assembly GCF_056783245.1. Taxonomy (NCBI): domain Bacteria; kingdom Pseudomonadati; phylum Bacteroidota; class Flavobacteriia; order Flavobacteriales; family Flavobacteriaceae; genus Flavobacterium; species Flavobacterium sp. TC780. The sequence goes on from NZ_JBXBAV010000102.1 coordinate 35,019, forward strand.
TAAAGTTATGGTTGTAGGAAATGTTGATAACTGTTATCTGAGTGAAAAGGTAATGAAGAAGTTAGGAAAAGATTATATCAATATTGTTGAGTCAACTCCTCGAAATACAGCAGCGGCTATTGCTTTTGCCGCATTTGCTTCACAACCTGACGATATTTTAATTGTAACACCGTCGGATCATATTATTGATGAAATGGAGAAGTACAATCAAGCTATAAAAACTGCAATTACCAAAGCTAGAGAAGGATATATTGTAACTTTTGGGATTGTACCTACAAAACCAGAAACAGGATATGGATATATCGAATCAAAAGGTGATGATGTAATTTCTTTTCGTGAAAAACCCAATAGTGTTACTGCTAAGGGCTTTATTGCAAGAGGTAATTTTTTGTGGAATAGCGGAATGTTTTGTTTTAAAGCAGGTGTGTTATTAGATGAATTAAGAGCATATCAGCCTGAAGTATATGAGAAGTCTAAAAAAGCTTGGGAGAATAACAAAAATGGTAATCTAGATTTGGATTTATCACTAGACATTCCTTCTATAAGTATTGATTATGCTGTTATGGAGCGTAGTAAAAAAATAAAAGTAGTGCCTGCATCTTTTACTTGGTCTGATTTAGGATCTTTTGAATCGGTGTATGATTATTTAATTTCAAAAGGACACTATGTTGATAAAAGTGGTAATATGGTAATTGGTTCTGATAAACATACAACATTTTTAGGATTGAAAAATACTATTTTTGTGCACACAGATACAGCTAATTTGATTTTGCAAAAGGAAAATTCACAAGATGTAAAAGATTTGTATGGTGAATTAGAGCGCCAAAATTCGGAATTATTGAATTAAATGATTAAAATGAAAAAAATACTTATAACAGGAGGTGCAGGATTTATTGGTTCGCACGTAGTGAGACGTTTTGTGACAAAATATCCACAATATCATATTTTTAATTTAGATGCACTGACTTATGCGGGGAATCTTGAAAATATAAAAGATATCGAAGATAAGTCAAATTATACTTTTGTTAAGGGAGATATTGTTGATGAAACTTTTATAAATTATCTTTTTTCAGAAAATGAGTTTGAAGGAGTGCTGCATTTAGCAGCCGAGTCTCACGTAGATCGCTCAATAGAAGACCCGCTTTCGTTTGTAAAAACGAATGTTATTGGTACAATGAATTTGTTGAATGCTGCAAAAAATCAATGGAAGAATAACCAAGAAGGGAAGAGGTTTTATCATATTAGTACGGATGAAGTATATGGATCGCTTGGAGCTGAAGGATTATTTACAGAAAAAACGGCATATGATCCTAATTCCCCTTATTCAGCCTCAAAAGCTAGTTCAGATCATTTTGTAAGAGCATATGGAGAAACTTACGGTTTACCTTATGTTTTAACAAATTGTTCCAATAATTATGGATCCTATCATTTTCCAGAAAAATTGATACCACTTTTTATTAATAATATTATCAATAATAAACCACTACCAGTATATGGAGATGGTAATTATACTCGTGATTGGCTATTTGTTGAGGATCATGCTATTGCTATTGATTTAGTATTTCATGAAGGGAAAAATCATGAAACATACAATATTGGAGGTTTTAATGAATGGAAGAATATTGATTTGGTGAAATTATTATGCCAAATCATGGATGAGAAATTAGGAAGAGATAAAGGAACTTCTCAAGAATTGATAACTTACGTAAAAGACAGACCAGGACATGATTTGCGTTATGCAATCGATGCTTCAAAAATTAATATTGAGTTAGGGTGGAAGCCTTCAGTTACTTTTGAAGAAGGATTAGAAAAAACTATAAATTGGTATTTAGGTAACGAACAGTGGTTGCAAAATGTGACTTCTGGAACTTACAAAGACTATTATAAAAAACAATATTCTTAATATTTGTAATTTTTAATTCAAGATATTGAATTAGTAATTTTCTAAATAAATCTTATTAAAATAAACTATATGAAAAAGATAACGGCAGTACTCATATTATTTTTTACTCTTTTGGTATCATTAAATATGTCAGCTCAGGATATTTTAAAATCTAAGGACTTAAGTACTGTTAAGGTCGATTACTTATCTGATAGTGATATTAATAAAATCAAGATTCAATTAGAATCCAAAGATCTTACTATAGATGATGCAGAGGAGGCAATTTTATCAAAAGGAATGAGTAAATCTGAGTTTTCTAAATTGAAAGCCAGATTGGAAGAAGCTTCTAGAAAAGACTCCAAAAAGAAGGATTCGAAAGATAAAGATTCAAAGGATAAGAATTCAAATAATGAAGATTCAAAGGATAAAAATAAAAAGACTGAGTTTGGAAGGAAACAACAAGAAATTGTTAATAATAAAATAAAAGATTCTATAAATGCTTTAATCTTTGGCTCTGAATTATTTGATAATCCAACATTAAATTTTGAACCCGATTTGAAATTAGCGACACCAATGAATTATATTCTAGGACCTGGTGATGAATTACAGATTAGCGTTTATGGTGTTCAGGAATTTGAAGATAATATTCCAGTAAGTGTTGAAGGAAAGATTACAATACAATATGTTGGGCAAATCGCTGTTTCGGGAATGACAATTGAAGCTGCTACGCAAAAAATCAAAGCAGCTATAGCAAAAGTATATAGCACAGTCCGATCAGGTCAATCACAGGTAAGTGTTAGTTTAGCACAGATCAGAACTATTAAAGTTACTATTGTTGGTGGGAAACAACCAGGTAACTATTCTGTATCTTCTTTGGCAACAGTATATAATGCTTTGCATTTAGCAGGTGGGCCAGGGAAAAATGGAAGTTATAGAAATATTGAATTGATCCGTAATAACAGAGTTTATAGAAATATTGATATCTATAAGTTTTTAGTAAAAGGGGATCAATCCGATAATGTGAATTTAAAGGAAAATGATGTAATTCGAATTCCAGCCTATAGTCAGAGAGTGACAGTAGAAGGTGAAGTAAAACGTCCAGGAGTTTTCGAGATGAAAAAAGGAGAAAGTTTTGCTGATTTATTATCTTTTGCTTCAGGATTTAATGAATTTGCTTATACAGCTTCTGTAAATATTTTGCAAAAAACAGGAAAAGAGTTTAAAGTGCATGATGTGAATGAAAGTGAATTTAAAATATACCAACCGCAATCAGGGGATGTTGTTAAAGTAGCGAAAATTTTAAATCGATTTGAAAATCGTATTCAAATAGAAGGAGCAGTTTTTAGACCAGATTTTTATTCTTTTACAGAAGGAATGCGTATATCTGAATTAATAACCCGTGCAGAAGGGTTAAAAGAAGATGCTTATACTAAAAGAGCTAGAATTATTCGTTTAAAATCGGATTTAACAACAGAAATTGTAAATGTTGATTTAGCAAGTGCTTTATCGGGTGACTTAAACTCTGATGTACTTTTAAAAAGAGAGGATATTGTAACTGTATATTCTATTTTAGATTTTAGAGAAGAATATAAAGTTACAATTGATGGTGAAATTAAAAATCCAGGGGAGTATGAGTTTTATGAAAATCTAACTTTAAATGATTTGGTAGTTCAGGTTGGCGGATTAACAGGCTCAGCATCAAAACGAGTTGAGATTGCAAGAATGAAAAAATCAGATGCAATTGATGATGCAGATCCTAAAAGAGTAGATGTTTTTGAGTTGGAAATTAATGAAGGAAATAATGAACAGATAAAGAACTTTGAGTTAATGCCATTTGATGTGATTAATGTACGAAGAATTGCTGTTTATGAAAAACCAGAAATGGTTAAGATCAGTGGTGCAATTTCTTATCCTGGTAAATATGTTTTGGCTAATAAAAAAGAAACAGTTTATAATGTGGTAATGCGTGCTGGAGGATTAACATCTATTGCGAATTTGGATGGGATGAAAATTAAGAGGCCTATCAAAGAAGAGCAAATAGAAAAATTACAGAGCATCGACTTAAATTTAAGAAAAGATGATTCTTTAAAGGAGAAACAATTAGTTAAAAGATTAAAAGACGAACTGAAATACGCAACTATTCCTGTGGATTGGGAAAGAATTGTAAAAGATAAAAATCATTACTCAAATGTTACTTTATTTCCTGGGGATGAAATAGAAGTTGCAACTTATAACGAGGGAGTTAAAGTAACAGGAAATGTATTGTTGACTTCGGAAATTCCATACAGAAGTGGTAAAAGTTTTAAGTATTATTTAAATGCTGTTGGAGGTGTTGATAATATGGGATGGAAGAAAAAGGCATATATAATTTACCCGAATGGGAAAGCTGCTGTAGCAAGTTCTTTTTTATTCTTCAGATCATACCCCAAGGTAACTCCGGATTCTCAAATTGTAGTTCCTGAAAAACCAGTGACTAAAAAAATGACTGCAGGAGAATGGGTTGGTATTGGTAGTGTGATTTCTAGTTTGGCATTGTTAGTTATAACTGCTTTTAAATAAAAATAATTTCTAAGAATGGATAATAGGCCTATTGAAAACGATGAGATTTCGTTAAAAGAATTATTAGCAAAAGCAAAGGAGTGGTATGACTATTTATTATCACAATGGAAAATTATAGTATTGGCAGGAATAGTAGGAGCCTCTTTGGGGGTAGCCTATTCATTTATAAAAAAGCCAGTTTATACAGCTACTTTATCTTTTGCCTTAGAAGATGAAAAGTCTGGAGGAGGTGGTTTAGGTAGTGCATTGGGTTTAGCAGGTTCGTTAGGATTAGACCTTGGAGGGGGGGGGGAGTATTTTTACAGGTTCCAATCTGACAGAGTTATTCAAATCCCGTAGAATGGTTGAACAAACTCTATTGACTCCAGTTGATTATAATGGCAAAAGAATATCTCTAGCTGAAATGTATATAGAGATTAATGAATTAAGAAAAAGTTGGGAGAAGAAACCTAAATTGTTTAATATTGAGTTTCTACCGAATACAAATCGTAGTATTTTACAAGAGTTCATGACAGTATTTTAGGTACAATGTATCAGGAGTTATCTAAGAAAGGATTAATTGTTGGACAAAGGGACAAAAAAATTGCAATCACTACTATTGATATGTCTTCTAATAATGAATTGTTTGCTAAATACTTTTGTGAAGCTTTGGCTAAAGAAGTATCCAGTTTTTATGTAGATACTAAGAGTAAAAAAGCAAGGATGAACATGGCTATTTTGCAAAGGCAGACAGATTCTATTCGAAGTGAACTTAATGGAGCAATTACTGGGGTGGCAGTTGCTAATGACAATACTTTTAATTTAAATCCCGCATTAAATGTACGTCGTGCACCTTCAGTTCGAAGACAGGTAGATGTACAGGCAAACACAGCGATATTAACAGAATTGGTCAAACAATCAGAACTTGCAAAAGTTACTTTGCGAAAAGAAACACCTTTAATTCAAGTAATTGATAGGCCAATTTTACCTTTACCTAAAGAGCGTTTTGGCAAAGCTAAAGGTATCTTAGTTGGAAGCTTTTTAGCAGGTTTTTTTGTCATTATAGTATTGATAGTTAGAAGATTTTTGAAAGGTTTTGGAGTGTAGGATTATATGTAAAACAATTTGTTAAATTGTAAGATGGTTATTTATTCATTAGTTTTTAAATAATGCTATCACAAGAGATAAGTATTGCTTTGATCTTGGTTAAATTCTATTTCTAATTAAGCAATTATTCTCATCTTTTAAAAATATTAATTTAATATGTGTATTTTTTCTGATATATGTCTTTAAGAAAGCAAGCCTTAAGAGGTTTTATTTGGTCTTTTTTACAACAATTTTCTACTCAATTGATTGCTTTTTTAGTTCAAATCGTTTTGGCGAGGATTCTTTTACCATCTGAATTTGGTTTAATAGGGATGTTGGCAGTTTTTATTGGTATTGGAACTGCATTATTTGAAGGTGGAATGACAAGTTCATTAATTAGAGTTTCAAAGATTGATTCAAGGGATTATTCAACTGTTTTTTTTTTTAATCTAGGAGTTAGTTTAATAATATATGTTTTGTTCTTTTTCTTGGCTCCTTATATAGCCTTGTTTTATAGACAGCCTATACTAACAGATATAGCTAGAATATATGGGCTTTCTTTTATCTTTTTAGCTTTTGGAACAGTTCAGAATACGATTTTAACAAAAGAAATGAAATTTAAAAAACAGGCTATAATAACATTTCCAGCTTTACTGATTGGTAGCTTTTTAGGTGTTTTTCTTGCATATAACGATTTTGGTGTTTGGTCTTTAGTATATTCAATGCTTTTGACAAATTTATTAACCTCAGTTTTTTTGTGGTTTTCGTCTGATTGGTATCCAGAGTTTATTTTTGATATGGATTGATTCAAAAATTCGTTTTATTTCGGATACAAAATGACGATTTCTTCACTTTTAGATACTATTTTTACAAATATTTATCAAATAGTCATCGGTAGAATTTATACTCCTGTAACTGTTGGCTATTATACTAGGGCTAATTCTTTAATGATGCTGCCTGTAGGAAATATTTCAGCTGCATTGAATAAAGTTGTTTTTCCTCTTTTTGCAAAAGTGCAAGATCGATATATCTGCTCTAAAAGTTGTTTATAAAAAAATCATGTTGATGGTTCTTTTTATTATAACTCCAATAAATTGTATATTGGCATTATTAGCAAACGAACTTGTTATTTTTTTATTTACAGAAAAATGGCTGCCAATTGTTCCAATATTTCAAATTATTTCATTCTCTGGTATTTTGTTTCCTTTTTACATCTTTATAATTTGATGATACTTCAGGTTAAAGGTAGAAGCATTTATTTTTTAAAATTAGAAATAATAAAAAAAATTATTTTAGTATTTATAATAATAGTTTCTGTTTTATTTGGTTTTAAAGCTTTATTAATAGGATCTGTTGTTGCTTCAATTATAGCACTTTTTATTAACACTCATTATGCTGGTTCTATAATTGGTTATCGATCTTGAAACAACAATTCTAGATATAACACCTATCTTTATTATTTCTATTTTTATGGGGTTAGCAGTTTTTTTTGTTAATGTTTATTTGATTGATTATAATAATATTTCCCGACTTATCATATCTAGTATTGTTGGTGTAGTGATTTATATTTTTTTGGCATTTATATTTAAATTTCAAACAATAAAAGATTCGAAACATAATTTAAAAAATATGATACCAGTTACTAAACCATTTTTACCTCCACAAGAAGAATACCAAAAATTAGTTAATGGAATCTGGAAGAGACAATGGTTGACCAATATGGGCCCCTTGGCAAGTGAACTTGAAATGAATCTCAAAATCTATCTTAAAGTAGATCATTTGTTGTATGTGACCAATGGAACTGTGGCCTTACAGATGGCTATTAAAGCTTTAGGAATAAGTGGAGAAATAATTACTACGCCTTTTTCATTTGTTGCAACAACTTCTTGTATTGTTTGGGAAGGCTGTACTCCAGTTTTTGTTGATATAGATGAGAAAACTTTAAATATTGATGTTTTAAAGATTGAAAGTGCAATTACTGATAAAACTGAAGCAATCTTAGCGACTCATGTATATGGTAACCCATGTGATGTAGTAGCTATTGAGAATATTGCAAAAAAACATAATTTGAAAGTAATTTATGATGGAGCTCATGCTTTTGGGGTAGAAATTAATGGTAAATCTATTTTTGAGTATGGAGATATTAGTACTTGTTCTCTTCATGCTACCAAATTGTACCATTCAATTGAGGGAGGTTTAATTATTACAAATTGCTCAGACCTATTAAAGAGACTTGCATATATTCGTAATTTTGGAATTTCAAGTTATGATACTTTTTCTGAACTAGGAATCAATGGTAAGAACTCTGAGTTTCACGCTGCAATGGGCTTGGTTAACTTGAATTATATTCAAGCGATCCATGATAGTAGAAAGCTATTGGTATCTCGTTATGATGAGAAATTGAAGACATTAAAAGCATATCGCCCAATTTGGCATAAAGATTCTGAGCAAAATTTTGCATATTATTGTGTGATACTTGAAAGTGAAGAATTGTTAATTAAAATTAAATCGAGTTTAGATGGAAACGAAATTTTTACCCGACGTTATTTTTACCCCTCTTTAGCTAGTGCCTTGCCATACCTTGAGGCTGAAAATTTTATTATAACTGATGCATATCTAAACGCGTTTTGTGTTTGCCTCTATATTATGATTTAACAGTGGAAGAAGTGGATTTGATCTGTAGATTGATTTTAAGAATTCAAAATAATTAAGATGAAATTAGCTATAATGCAACCTTATATTTTTCCTTATATTGGTTATTTCCAGTTAATTTCGGCTGTAGATATAATTTTTGTTATTTATGATGATGTGAATTTTATAAAAGGAGGGTGGATAAATAGAAATAACATTCTTGTTAATAAGAAAAATACTTTGTTTACTGTTCCGTTAGATAAGCCAAGTTCGTATTTGTTAATAAATGAAACCAAGATAAACTTAAAGTTTATTATAATATTTGGAAGGTTAAATTTTTAAGATCTGTAGAACAATCTTATAAAAAAGCTCATTACTATAATGAAGTATATCCTTTAATTGAAAACATTTTAGATAATCAAGAAGATTACTTAATCAGTAGATTAGCCATTAAGAGTATTAAAAAAGTGTGTAAATATCTTCAAATTCAGACTGAAATTACTGAAACTTCAGAAATTTATAATAATAAAAAATTTACAGGTAGAGAGAGAGTTTTGGATATTTTCGTATTGAAAAAGCAGTACAAATATATCAATCCGATTGGCGGATGAAACTTTATTCTAAAGAGATCTTTAATGAAAATGGCGTGATGTTAAATTTTATCAAAGCAAAGCCAATAACATATATGCAATTTGATAATGAGTTTCAGCCTTGGCTCTCAATTATTGGATGTATTAATGTTTAATTCAATTGAGGATATAAGAGAAATGCTTAATCAATATGAATTGTTGTGAAGGCTATAGGAGGATATTTTGAAATGGAATTAAATGATGGTAATATTTATCGATAAAAATGCAATAGCCTTAAATACAGGAAGAAATGCACTAGAATATATTCTAAAAGAAATAAAAAGTATAAAAAAATATATTTACCTTATTTCACTTGTGATGTTTTACTACAGCCGATTAAAAAACTCGATTTAGAATATCAATTTTATTCAATTAACGAACAATTAGAGCCTATTTTTGATTTTTCTAAATTAAATGATGATTCTTGTTTTTTATATACAAACTATTTTGGGTTAAAAGACTGTTTTATAAAGGACTTAGTTAGAGAGTGCAAAAATCTGATTATTGATAATGCACAATCTTTTTATTCGGAACCAATAAAAAATATCGACACATTTTATTCTCCACGAAAGTTCTTCGGTGTGCCTGATGGGAGTTATTTATATAGCGCCAAAAAAAGTAAAGAAAATTTAGAAATAGATCTTTCTTTTGAAAGATTTGAACATTTACTGAAAAGAATTGATCAAAATGCGGAAAAAGGTTACGCAAAATTTGCTGAAAATGATAGTAAATTAGATAATCAACCAATTTTTAAAATGTCAAATTTAACAAAGAGAATATTAAAATCAATTGATTATGATTCAATTGCTCGCAAACGAATTGACAATTTTTTGTACTTAGACCATAAATTAAAGTCATTAAATATGTTGAAATTAGATTTTACAGGTCATGTTCCACCGATGGTTTACCCTTTCTGGGGTACGAAAGAATTAAGGATAAAGTTATTGGAAAATAAAAAAGTAGATGTAGCCAAATATTAGGCCTAATGTTTACGATTGGGCTAAGGAAGGTAGTTTAGAAACACGATTAACAGATGAACTTATAATCTTCCAATTGACCAAAGACAAAACAAAAGTAGAATTAGATAAAATTTTAAAAAATAATAATGGAATGGAAATAGATATATTTTTTAGAGCTTTTGAATTAAGCGATGCAGAACTTGTTAGTAAATTAAGAAAAATTGATGAGTTTGAAAATTTAGTTGGGGGGAATAAACGATTTGTCGCCTTAGCTAGAGAAGAAAAATGGCTTGAAAGTTTGATTTATAATGATTATCAAGACAGATTCTACGTAGCAATTTGTGAAAAAGAAAGTAAAAAAATAATTGGTTATACTTCTGTCTCTGATATTGATCATGTTAATAAATCATGTTTTTGGAGTGGAATCAAAATAGATCCTGATTATAATGGAAAAGGTTACGGAACTCAAACTGTATTATTAATTTTAAAATTTGTTTTTGAAGAATTAAATATGGAAAGATGCACAGGCCAGTGTTTGGAAGATCATGTTGTAGCAAAAAATTAATGTTGAAAACAGGTTTGAAGTAGAAGCATTACAGCGACATTCAATCTTTAAAAATGGGAAATATCATAACCAGTTTGTTTTAAGTATTGTAAAAAGGAAGAATATCCATCTATAAAAGAAATTTTTAATATCTAGATATGAGACAACTTGTTCGTAACGTAAAAATAATTGGTACTGGTTCTTATACTCCATTAAAAGTTTTAACAAATGAAGATCTATACTGAAATTCTTCCAACTACACCTGAATGGATTGAAGATAACTTAGGAATAAAAGAAGAAAATCGCAAGAAAAGATGAATTCACTAGTGATTTAGCATCTAAGGCCGCAAAAAAAGCAATTGAAAACGCGGGGTTACAAAAAGAAGATATTGATTTGATAATTGTTGCAACTGCAACTCCTGATAGATTAGCACCTTCAACTGCAGCTATTGTTCAAGATAAAATTGAAGCTTATAATGCGGTTGCTTTTGATATTTCAGCAGTTTGTAGTGGTTTTTTATATGCAATGTCTGTTGCATCACAATTTATTGCCTCAGGAGTTTATGATAATGTTTTGGTAATTGGTGCTGATACGTTCTCAAAGATTACTGACTGGACAGAAATGCGGTATTTTTTTGGAGATGGAGCAGGTGCAGCAATACTTTCCCATGGTGATGAGAAAGAAGGTTTGTAGACTAGACTTTATACTAATGGTAAAGGAAAATGGAATTTTACAATTCCTGCCGGAGGATCAGAAATGCCTGCTAGTGAAACTACTTTAAAAGATCAAATTGCATTATTTTCAGATGAATGGAAAAGCTGTATATGAAACTGCAACTGAAGTCTTACCGATAGCAATACAACAAGTACTTACTGATACTGGATTAACAATAGAGGATATAGATTATATGGTTCCGCATCAACCGTCTATCAAAATATTACAAAAAACTGCAGAAAAAATTGGTCTTCCATTTGAAAAAGTAATGACAAACATGGATAAGTATGCCAATACAAGTGGTGGTACTATTCCTACTCTATTAGATGAATTAAACCGGTCAAAAAAAATAAAAAGAGGTGATATTTTACTTTTTGCAGCTGTAGGTTCTGGATGGACTTATGGTGCTTCAATCTTAAAATGGACATAGACTTAAAATTAAAAATATGATTATTATTACAAGTGCTTCAAGAGGAATTGGAAAGTTTTTATTTGATAAATTTAGAAATGAAGGTAAAGATGTTATTGGTTTTTACAATAATACTATACCAGAGGGACATGTAACTGGAATGTATAAAGTTGACCTAACGAAAAAAGAAGAACAAGTTTCTAATTTTTTTGAAGAAAATAAAAATTTGTTAAAAAATATAATTTTAATCAATACTGCTGGAATATCCTATAATTCATTTGGACACAAAGCGGATTTAGATTGTTGGAGAGATGTCTTTGATGTCAATTTGATGGAAGTTTCAATATGATTCGATTGTCATAGGTGCTGCCTCCCTAACAACAGGAGCATGTATTAACCTTTAGCAATGA
>NZ_JBXBAV010000103.1:0-40517 GCF_056783245.1 Flavobacterium sp. TC780
TTTTTTGGCCCCACTGATTGGTACGTGTTAAGGTTAATACGTGTCCTGTTGTAGGGAGGCAGCACCTGTCATAACCCAATACAGTTGCGGACTAATCATTCTTGACAATGGAATTTTAGCGGAAGCTATCTGCCCCTGTAATTGGTCTTGTGCTCCGCCTTGCCAAGCATCCATAAAGGGCGATAAATAGTTTTCCAATTCGGGATAAGAAGTCAAAATTGTAAATACGTCTGCATATCTTTTATTTAGTAATTCTATGGCGTGGGGAAAGGAACAATACTTACCATTGTCATAAATTTTCAGATACCAAATAATGGCTGCCAATAGAATAATTGGGCTTTCCACGAAGAAATCCCCTTGTTTCTGTATCCAGCTTTTGTTCAGGTTTAACATTATCGTATATGCCGCTTCGTAGGCATCTGATATGTCCGTCATAAATTCGGGATTGAGCGGATTGCAACGGTGGCTCTTGCGTGGGTCGTCAAAATTTATCACGTAAAATTTTGGCGGTACTTTGTATTTATGCCTGTTCTTTAATAAGTGATTGTAGGCAATCGTGGACAGGTCGTCAAACTTAAAATCGTAGATGTACATTGAGAAGCCTTTCTCAATCTGTTGCTTTATATAATTATTTACGATTGCATACGATTTTCCGGAGCCAGGGGTTCCCAGCACAATCGTTGCCCGAAATGGGTTTACAATGTTTATCCAACCGTCATTCCATTTGTTTTTGTAGTAAAACTTTGTAGGCAGATTAACAGAGTAATCATTCTGCATTAACTTGGTTTCCTGCTGAAAGCTCTCATTTTCGTTGTTGAAAACGTCGTCCATTAAATTGCTACGGAGCAAACGGCTCATCCAAACCCCTGCAACCATTAAAGCGATATAACCTAAACCCGTCGTCAGGATATAGAGAAATGTGGCGGTGTTTAGTGGTAGCTTTAGCAATGGGAAATTCAAAAAGAAAAGGACGAAACCGATACCCAAAGCCACATAAATTTTGCCCCAAGTAATCTTTTCGTCCTTAACGCCCTTTGTACCCAAACAGCTTAAAGCCAACAATACCAAAGCAAAGACTTTGGTATATAAGGTGTGTTCAAACAGTCCTGCTGTTCGGTTGAAATTCCCTAAAATCTTATTGATGATTTCCAATGTCCAGCCACGGTGTATAAAGAACCCGTAGCAAAACCAATACAAGTGCATCAATACTATAATGATGCTTACGGCTCGCATAAAAGCCATAATCTTGGCTAAGCCTCTTAAATCGTCTTCTCCCTGCATTTCTAAAGTTTTAAATGTTCGGGCGTGAATTTAAAGGCTCAAAAGAGTGGCTATAAGAATGTGGCAGTCAATGGCAGTGGGTGGCGGTGTTTGGCTAAATGTTATTGCAGACCTCTCTTGCGTTTCCGCTTTTTCTTCATTTTATTAGCAAAGTCCTGTTCTTCGTAGTCCTCGCCCTGTGCTTCAGGGATAAGCAAACCGCCAAAGGCTTCAATCAAGCCGTCGTCTTTTTTATCGGGAATGTTTAAGTCGAACAAATGATGCAGTTCTTCCGCAGGAAGATCCGCATCATTTGATGTGGATTTCTTTTCTTTTGGCTCGTCCAGTTCTTTAATGTCCGGTTTAATGTTGTTGTTCCAATAATCATTAAAGGTATTGGCTGAAAGTTCCTTTGCTAATCGTGAGCCATTCCAAACGGTTTTGGAATTGTGGTCGATGAATGTGATACCGTAAATACGTCCTGTGTCGTTCCTGCGAACCACTACATTAATACCTTGTTCGCCCAACTGCTTTTTAAAGCTCAATTCATCAGCCGTAGATTGCAGGGCAATGGTAACGGCTGCTTTTAAAGTCTGCTGGGTCGGGTGGTCTTTCAAAGCTGTTTTGCATTTCGCAAAATGCAATTCCAATGCTGGCAGTCCAGCATTCTTTCCGAACAGGGAAGCCTTAAACGGGTGTCCGGCTCTTTCGCCCTTTTCATTTAATGGAATATACAATAAACCTTTTCGCATTTTTCCCTGCAATTCGCCCTCGATTTTCTCGGTGGTAATATTGAACAGGGATAGCAAAGCATTGTATTCTCCCAAAGTCTGAAATTGATAGTAGTTCGGCAAATGTCGTACTACCGAAGCAATCTGACTTTTTATGTCGCCTGCTTTATAATCCACAGGTTTAAAAATCTTGTCGTTATGCTGGCGTTCCTTGTCCGTAGCTGGTATGAGATTGTATTGCTTTTCGAGTTCTCGGCAAATATTCATCGACCGTACTTTCTCAAACTTATCAGGGATTTTTTTGCCGTTTTCGTCCACGCAAACCGATACGATATGAATGTGAGAGCGGTCAATATCGGTGTGTTTGAATACGACAAAAGGCTGGTCGCCATAGCCTAATTCTTTCATATACTGCTGTGCCATTTCCCTGTAAGTATCATCGCTGACCTTATCTTTTGGGTCGGGATTGAGTGAAATATGCAAGGTATGTTTCTCCGTATTTTGGTTTGCCAACAGATAAGGGGCAAAAGATTGGGCTAATTGTGCAACGGAATATTGCCCGTCTGACGTTTCAATAATCTTATTGGTAAACAGAATTTGTCCGTTTTCCTTTTCAACTTTGAGATTATTGTACGCCAATGCTCCGTATAAATTTGCACTTCTTCCGATTTTCGCTATCATTTTTCAGGCTGTTTTTTGAGGTGTTTTTGGTTAAATTCCTCGGTTATCTCCACAACTTTTTTGAACAATTCGACCATTTCTGCCGTCTGTTTTTCCAACTTGTACAGGTATGCCGATGCCTTTTTCTCGGAAAAACTCTTGTACAATAGCTTTACAATCTGATTATAGTTTACCCCGATAGAGCGGAATTGACTGTGAAACGAAGTCAGTCGCATATAGAAATCAACTGTTCCTTTGTCAATATGTACCGATTTTATCGTCTTATTGAAGATGCAAGACGTTATAAAATGTGCCTTATCTGCATACCCGATTTATCAAAGAGGGCAAGAAAACGGGCGTGTTCCTCCTCGTTAAAAGAAATCGTGTAGCGGATTTTCGCAGGGTCGTTTTTAAGCGGTCGCCCCGTCTTTTTTAACTGTTTTTTGCTGTTCTCATTCATCACTAAGCCATTTTAATTCACACAAAAACGCCGACTTCGGAGGACGTTTTCTGCTCCTGCAAGGGCAAGTGGTTTTGAGCATCCGAAAAGTTTTCGAGATGCTCAAAACACAACTTGCCGTGTTCTGTTGAACACAAAAATCCTCCCTACGGTCGGATTGATTTTAACAGGGAAAAACGGCTCGAAGCCGTCGCTGTAAAAGTCCAATTTGTCTATTCGATTTTGCATAAATCCGTTAATAAAATTCTTTTTACAAAGTAAAGCCCTCTTTCTGAAAGGATTGTACTGTAACAGAGTGCCAAACACTGCCAATGAACGCCAAACACTGCCACATAAATAAAACTGCTTGTTTATCTCTTTTCCTTTGTACCAACAAAAGGATATAAGTGCGTAGATAGCTATGCAGGTAACAACATAAGTACCTCAATACCGAGATAGGTAAATGAGTAAACAGGTACATAGAAAAGTACCTATTCAGATACCTGCCTATGCAGTCCTGTACGGACAAATGCAGGTACATAAGTAAGTAGGTCTGCCCGTACAAACCTACTTACCCGCATACCGATATAGGTATGTATTCAGGTACATAGATAGCTTGTTGCATAGGTGCGTAGCTACCCAAGTATATCGGTACAGAGCTACCTATCTATTTGCAGAGCCACATAGGTATCTGACTACGGATATAAGCACCTACGCACATAGGTAATTAAGTATGTAAATAATTAAAACAGTTGAAATATGAATGCAAAACACAAAACAGTATTTATCGCCTTTTCTTCTCAAAAAGGCGGTGTCGGTAAGAGTACATTTACAACTCTTGCAGCGAGTATCCTGCATTATCGGTTGGGCTACAACGTAGCCGTATTTGATGCGGATTTTCCACAGCACAGCCTGATGAAAATGAAAGAACGTGATTTATCTATGGTAATGGAAAACGAGGCTTTGAAAAAGCTGGCTTACAAACAATTTACCACAATCAACAAAAAAGCCTATCCGATTATACAGCACAAAGCGGATAGCGTGTTGGAAGCGGCACACGAATTTGTAAACGCTTCAGCCGTTCCTGTTGATGCCGTGTTCTTCGACCTGCCGGGAACTGTAAATACGCCGGGTATTCTGAAAGCGTTGGCAGGAATGCACCACATTTTTACGCCTATCACGGCAGACCGTGTTGTAATGGAGAGTACCCTCGTTTTCACACAGCTATTAAAGGACGTGATTATGAAAAAGGGCGAAACCTCGATAGAAACCATTAACCTGTTTTGGAACCAAGTGGACGGCAGGGAAAGCACCCCATTGTATGAGGTCTATAACAAACTTATAGACCAATTAGGTTTAAGCCTGATGCAGAGCCAAGTCAAGAACAGCACACGCTTTCGCAAAGAAAGTGAAGTAAACAGCAAAGCCGTTTTCCGCTCAACGCTGATGCCTCCCGATGAACGACTGATGAAAACCTGTCAATTGGACGAGTTTATGAGCGAATTTTTAAAAATCATTCAATTATAGGCACTATGGAAAAAGAAAACAAGAAAAAGGTTACTCCCGACATTAACGAGGAATTTATGATGAACCTTATGGTTGATGGCGTAAAGAAAGAGGGTTTACAGCCATTGCAAGAACCTCCGAGCGAAGCACCCGAAACGGAAGCCGAAAAGCCAAAGGAACTGCCACGGGAGAAACCCGTTATCAGGGAAAGAAGCCGAAGCAAACGAAGTTCCGATGCCGATTACGAAAGTATCTTTTTCAGGAAATCGGAAACCAATGCCCGTGACGGGAAAACGGTTTATATCCGTCCTGAATTTCACGAAAAGCTGACACGCATAATACAGGTAATTGGCGAAGACAAAATAACCATTTATGCTTATTTAGACAATTTGCTGGATTACCATTTTCAGGAATTTGCCGAACAGATTACCAAAAGTTATAACGAAAAATATAAACCCATTTAATTAGTAGAGATATGGAAACGAATAAAAAAACAGCCGGAGCAAAGAAGACAGGCAAAACTTATAGTGCTAAATTTCTAAAAAGAAGTAAAATGAAAGGTAGAGGCGATAAAGCTATTTATGTAAGTCCCGAATACCACGAAAAGCTAACACACATTGTAAAGGTAATCGGTAAGAGCGAAATCCCATTGTACGCCATTTTGGATAATATATTGGAACATCATTTTGAATTGTTTTCCGAAGAAATTATCAAGGAGTATAACAAAAAATTCAAACCTCTTTTTTAGCTATGGAAACGATAATCGTAATATGTCTGTTGGTAATTATTGTCCTGCTTGTACAGGACAAGATTATCATTAAAAGGAAATTGAAACAGAAACCTACGCAGGAAAAAGTCAATCCGAAACTACCCGATATTATGGGACAACCTAAGCCCGTAAGAAGCCAATCAGTGCCAAACACTGCCAATGAGAGCCAAATTGCAGAACCGGAGATTAACCCTGCTAATTTGGTCATCGAATATGACAAATACGAAGAAGTCAATATTCAAATTCCGCAGGAAGAATTGGACGAAGTATTCAGAAATGTACCTGATTTGACGGAGGAGGTAGAATTGAACAGGTATAGAGCTTCCGTAGGCGATGACGGTTTTGCCCAAGGGGTTACCTTTCAGGAACTAAACAACGTGGGGGTCTTGCTTCAGAAAGAAAAATTAGAGCCAGCCCAAAAGGAAACAGCGATTGATATAGTTCAAAGATTACAAGGAACCGAATTATTTGCTCTGCTGGAAAGTTCAATGGAGGGAGCTTCCCTAAAGATTGCCGAGCTTTTGGATAGCACTCTTACAACTGATACCAAAGACAATTCTTCCAATTTGCGGAAAAGTGATTTAAGTGATTTTGACATTGGGGAGTTTATATAGACTTCCCTTTGTCTTTTAGAAAACAAGGGAATATCTTTTAACCTCCGGTTGCCTTTACGAATTTTGGAGTGTCAAACTTTGGTGTAATTGTAGGCAAATCCACTTTGACAGATATAGGCATTGGAAAATCAACACCCATTACAATGGCTTCTCCAGACCCCAAAGACGGCAGAAATGAAAGTGTTTCTTTATTAGCTGTTGAACAAGCACTTGCTATCGCTTCTTTATCTTGGTAGTTTATCAGTCTATGAGTAATAAATGTTCCCATCTGACTTAATGTTCCCACAGGAATATCTCTTGGCATCTGTGTCGATAAACAGAGGAATAATCCATATTTTCGGCTTTCCTTAGCTATATTGTCAAAAGCATTTAACTCTGTACTTTCAAAATATTCATCTTTAACTTTTTTATTCAAGAACTGATGTGCTTCATCAACAAAAAGTATTAAAGGGTTTTCTCTAAAGGCATTGGTTCTTGCTTTGTTTAATAAATATCTTCCCAATGAGTTTGCTAAAATTTCTCGTACCTGAAAATTATATGGGACGTTTTCAAACCCAATTCTCAATACGTTTAAATCAGGATTGTCTAAAAACTCATTAATCTTCGTTATCAAGTTGTTGGTTGTTGGTGCATTAAATCCAAACATTCCTGCATAATCATTGTCAGATATGACATTATTGACACGCATTATTAGGCTGGTTGCATTTCCATAATTTCTTTCATCCCTATTTGTTGCCCAACGGTCATTAAATATTTGAAAACATTCGTTTCCAATTTGTCTATGAAGTAGGTTTATACCAAAATTATTTATTGAAAAATCTTCTACTATCGCCTTGTAAGTAAAGTAAGCATTATTATATGCGGCAGTAAAATTTCCCTGTTTTACAATCAATCCATTGTTTATCACAACTTGCTGCCCTCTAAAAGTGAAATTGTCATTTGTTCCATCATTAAGATGTCCATTATTGGGAATATTACTCATTAAACAGTGAGCAACTTTCAAAGATTTTATCGCTTCCAACAAAACAGGCTGTTGTACTTGTCCTGATGGTCTGAACAGGACAAACAAGTCATTTATAGTTAAATTTTGATAAGGAAAAGTGAGCTTCTGAAATAAGCACGGAATGTGCGACTTTCGGATGTGCATCAAACGTGGAATATTCTCCTGTTGGGTCTAAAATAATAGCCTTTGCGCCAGTTTCAATAACACCCTCGATAAATTTACTAATTGTATAACTTTTTCCACCACCCGTTGTACCCACCACAGCACAATGCCTACTGAAGATTGCTTGCAATGAAATATCTACGGGAACATTTTTATCATAAATCAAATTACCCATTCTAAATGTCGGAGAATGCTCAATATTTTCTGGTTTTATACCGAAAGTTTTGAAATGAGTAGATAAAAATTCTGAAGAACAAATGAATACCTTAGAGCCAATAAGTGGTAAACTGTTTATGCCTTTTTCTATTTTATTGGGGTTAAATAAGTCAAATGATAGCAAAATCTCAATTCTGCCAACCGGATGAAATGCCTTAGTTGAAAAGGTTCTTTCGCTTAATTCTAATCGTTCTTTCTCGGGCAACGATATTTCCAACATTTTTCCTAAAAACCCCTTGTCTTCTCCCTCAATAACAATATAATTGCCAACAAGACCACCCCGCAACACTTCTGCGTGATGCACAAATGTTTTCATCAAAACTGATGAAGGAAAATGCACTTTGACAAAAGCAGGGGATACAAAATTTATGTACCCAAGAAAGTGGCTGTGATTAAAAGGACTATTACTCATAGTTAGGAGTTAGGAATGTTAATTACTATTTGTCTTGTATCTTCCTGATTATAAGATTTTAAGTCAGGATAATTTTTGGCGAAATCTTCAAAGGTTTCTGATACAATACTTAAATTGGAATATTTCTTTGAAGCATCAATAAATGGCTTCAGATTTTCATTAGTTTCATCTATTCCACGATTGATAATCATTAATTGGAAACTTGGATTTTGTTCAAGAGCTTCGATAATAGCAGTAACTATATGTTTATCTCCGAAGCTGAACCCTATCGTTATGAGAAAAACATTATCCTTTCGGAGATTAGATTGGAACCTCGACATCATCTCGAAATACGGCTGTTCATAAGAACTTTCGTATTTAGACTGATGCGGGTAAATCATCAATGGGTTGTCAGGGTTTTCTTTCTGTATAATTTTGTTGTCTTCTTTTTCCCAATTTACAGAACCGTGTAACTTATACAAGTGAAAAACCTTTTGAATGAAATTATCTTCCTCTTTTACCCTGCTTTGATTTCGAGAAACAATATCATAATCATAATTACGTCCGCTAAATATTCTTGGTTGAGAAAATGAAAAGCCATCAATAACCACAAAATTGCTTTCACAAGCCGCCTGTTCAAACATCATATCGTAGTTCAATGTGAACAATTTAAATCGTGGTAGCGTAACCTTTCGTTTGGTTATTTTATTTAGTAAAAGCGTATGAGGTGAATTATCAGGTAAACTCAATTGACAAGCATCTTTGATAAAATCTTTAATCTTGTTTACACAATCTTCTATGTCAATATCGCCTTTAGGTACATAAGGAATAGCAGGGGTAGCCATAGAAAGAACTTTTTCTAAATTTTTCACGATTGTACCATCTTCCCATTTCTCTTCATAGCCAATCGTTTCAAGCAACTTGTTAAAAACATCAGTAGTCAAAAGGGCTTCCGCATCATCCCATAAATTAGCCATCGACTTACCTAATTTTTCATCCTTGCCCCAACCAATGGACGAGCCAGCCCCTGTGAGGAGTAATAAATTTTCAAACTGATTATTTAAAGTTTGAGAATACTTGTTCCTCTTTGTTGCAATAGCATAATCTATCCTGTTTTCAGTGCTTTCTTTGAAATCGTGAAGTTTACCGTCGATATACACTTTGACATCGGCAGCATCACTATCATCATAAGCAACAGAACTGTTATTGTTGAGTAAAATATAATTCATACACTCATATTTTGTTTATTAAAACTCGTGTTTATAAGAAGTTTTCAAGGCACTGCCTTAACTATGTTTCAATTGATTTAATACTATTTTCAAAGCCTGTTTTCCTATTTCTTTATCGTCAATAAGACTTTTTATTTTATCAGATAACCACAAAATCAATAATTCATCTAATGGTACGTTCAGAAATTCAGCAAGATTTTCTAAATGCTTTCTTGGTAATAATCTTTCCTCATTTTCTACCTTACTGATAAAAGCATTATCCAATTCTAAAGCTGCCCCAACCTCTCTTAGGAACAACCCCTTACTTTCTCTCAATTCTTTTATATGTTTTCCAAATGCCATTTTGATTTTTTACGACTTGTCTAAAAAGTTCAAATTTACAAAAATACTTTTAATGAGTAGATAATTTAAGCCAACATTATGCCATTGAACGCCAAACACTTCCTTTGACTGCCACTTTAAAAGACCGCCTCCATTTCCATTAGACATTTGTGCCGTAAGCCCGTAAGGTACGGGATAACAGTAACAAATTAATCTTTTTCAAAAATGGAAAAACAGAGAAAAAAAGTTTTGCTGGCAGCCGTGGCGATGCTGTCAGGAATTGGTGCGTTCGCACAGGGAAACGGGTCGGCAGGTATCAACGAAGCTACCCAAATGGTAACGTCCTACTTTGACCCAGCTACCCAATTGATTTATGCGATTGGGGCGGTCGTCGGGTTAATCGGGGGCGTGAAAGTGTATAACAAATTTAGTTCGGGCGACCCTGATACGAGTAAGACGGCAGCAAGCTGGTTTGGTGCTTGTATCTTCCTGATTGTGGCGGCTACAATCCTACGTTCATTCTTCCTGTAAATCCTCTGCCTTATGAATAGTTACAACATTAACAAAGGCATTGGCAGGACGGTTGAGTTCAGGGGCTTAAAGGCACAGTATCTTTTCATCTTCGCTGGTGGTCTGTTGGGTACGCTCATCTTCGTGATGATACTGTATATGGCTGGCGTAAGTAATTACGTCTGCCTGTTCCTCGGAGCTGGCGGTGCTTCGCTCATTGTGTGGCAAACATTCTCGCTGAACAAAAAATACGGCGAACACGGATTGATGAAAGTAGGTGCAAGAAAACGACACCCTCGCTTCATCATTTGCCGCAAGCCTGTACGCAGGTATTTAAAATTCACTCCTAAACCTAAAGCCGTATGAGAAATGTAGCCAAGACAGCCACATTGGAGAATAAATTCCCTTTGCTGGCAGTAGAGAACAACTGTATCTTATCCAAAGATGCAGACATTACCGCCTGCTTTGAGGTGCGGTTGCCGGAACTGTTTACCGTAGCCTCTGCCGAGTATGAAGCCATTCATTCGGCTTGGCATAAGGCAATCAAGACCTTGCCCGATTTTACGGTAATCCACAAACAGGATTGGTATATCAAAGAGAGCTATGCTCCCGATTTGGCACAGGAAGACCAAAGTTTTTTATCAAAGTCGTATCAACGCCATTTCAACGAACGACCGTTCCTGAACCATTATTGCTATCTGTTCCTGACGAAGACGTCCAAAAACAGAATGCGTATGCAAAGTAACTTTTCATCGCTTTGCAAGGGTACGCTTATTCCAAAGGAAATCAATAAGGAAGCAATACACCGATTTATGGAAGCGGTCGCACAGTTTGAGCGTATCGTGAACGATAGCGGTTTTATAACCCTGCGACGTTTGACAGAAGATGATATAACCGGAACGGACGAGCAACAGGGATTGCTGGAACAATACCTCACGCTTTCGAGAGAAGCCGGAACACCAATGCAGGATATTGGCTTAGGTGCTGAAGAAGTCCGTGTAGGGAACAAAAGATTGTCCTTGCACACGCTGTCCGATACTGACGACTTGCCTGCAACCGTTTCGGCTGATACCCGATACGAAAAGCTATCCACTGACCGGAGCGACTGCCGTCTGTCCTTTGCTGCTCCCGTAGGATTGTTGTTGAGCTGTAACCACATTTACAATCAATACATATTCTTGGATAACAGCGAGGACAACCTACAACGGTTTGAGAAGTCTGCCCGTAATATGCACTCTTTGGCAAGGTACAGCCGTGCCAACCAAATTAACAAAGAGTGGATTGAAAAATACCTGAACGAAGCACATTCGTTCGGTCTTTCTTCTGTTAGAGCACACTTTAATATTATGGCTTGGTCGGAAGACCCTGCGGAACTCAAACAGTTGAAAAACGATTGCGGTAGTGCATTGGCACTAATGGAATGTAAGCCTCGCCACAATACTACGGACGTGGCAACCTTGTATTGGGCTGGAATGGCTGGTAATGCCGGGGACTTTCCTGCGGAAGAAAGTTTTTACACGTTTATTGAGCCTGCTCTATGTTTCTTCACGGAAGAAACCAACTACCACAATTCGCCCTCTCCGTTCGGGATAAAAATGGCTGACCGTTTGACCGGAAAGCCAATCCATTTGGATATTTCCGATTTACCAATGAAAAGGGGAATTATCACGAACCGGAACAAGTTCATTCTTGGTCCGTCAGGTTCGGGAAAATCTTTTTTTACCAATCATATGGTAAGGCAGTATTTCGAGCAAGGTGCTCACGTTCTGCTGGTAGATACGGGTAACTCTTATCAGGGATTGTGTGAACTGATTAAAGGAAAAACCAAAGGCGAAGACGGTGTTTACTTCACTTATACCGAGGATAATCCGATTGCCTTTAATCCTTTCTACACCGACGACGGTGTGTTTGATATTGAGAAAAGGGAAAGTATCAAAACTTTGATACTCACGCTTTGGAAACGGGACGATGAACCGCCTACAAGGTCTGAAGAAGTGGCACTTTCCAATGCCGTTTCGGGTTACATCGAACGTATCAAACAAGACGATACCTACCCGTCATTTAATGGTTTCTACGAGTATGTAAAAGGCGATTACCGCAAGGTTTTAGAGGAAAAACAAGTCAGGGAAAAAGACTTTGATATTGCCAATTTCCTGAACGTTTTAGAGCCTTACTATCGTGGCGGAGAGTATGATTATTTGTTGAACTCCGACAAGCAATTAGACCTGTTATCCAAGCGATTTATCGTGTTTGAAATTGATGCGATTAAAGACCACAAAATCCTGTTTCCCATTGTGACCATCATCATTATGGAGGTGTTCATCAACAAGATGCGGAGGCTGAAAGGTATTCGCAAGCTGATACTGATTGAGGAAGCGTGGAAGGCGATTGCGAAAGAGGGAATGGCGGAATACATCAAGTATTTGTTTAAGACAGTCCGCAAATTTTTCGGAGAAGCCATAGTCGTCACGCAGGAGGTCGATGATATAATCCAGTCGCCCATTGTAAAGGAAAGTATCATCAACAACAGCGATTGCAAAATTCTCTTAGACCAAAGGAAATATATGAACAAGTTCGATGACATACAGGCGATGCTCGGACTTACGGACAAAGAGAAAGGACAGGTACTATCTATCAATATGAACAACGATGCCAGTCGCTTGTACAAGGAAGTTTGGATAGGATTGGGCGGAACACACTCGGCAGTGTACGCAACGGAAGTAAGCCTCGAAGAATATTTGGCTTACACGACGGAGGAAACCGAAAAAATGGAAGTGATGCAACTCGCTTCCGAATTGGACGGTAACGTAGAACTCGCCATTAAGCATATCGCTATGCAAAGGCGTGACAATGCAAATCAATAGTAATTAACAATCAAAAATTTTAAGACAATGAAAAAGATGTTTTTAATGGCAATCACGGCATTAATGCTTGCCGTTGCCCCAAGTGCGAAAGCTCAATTTGTGGTAACTGACCCTGCAAATTTAGCATCAGGTATTCTCAACTCGGCGAACGAAATCGTACAGACTTCTTCGACCGTGAGTAACGTAGTCAAGAACTTTAACGAGGTCAAGAAAGTGTACGAACAAGGTAAGGAATATTACGACAAGCTCAAAGCCGTAAACAACCTTGTGAAAGATGCCCGTAAGGTGCAACAGACTGTTTTGCTGGTGGGCGATGTATCGGAAATGTATGTGCAAAACTTCGGCAAAATGATGAACGACCCGAATTTCTCCGCACAGGAACTGACCGCAATCTCAAATGGTTACTCGGCTTTGCTGAATGAAAGTACCGAGTTGCTAAAGGAACTGAAACAGATTGTAACCTCCACAGGCTTGTCACTAAATGACAAGGAGCGAATGGACATTATCGACCGTGTGTATAAGGAGGTCAAAGAATACCACAGCCTTGTCAGATACTACACGAATAAGAATATCTCTGTCAGTATCCTGAGAGCAAAGAAACAGAATAATACCAAACGAGTGCTTGACTTGTACGGAACTCCTAACCAAAAATATTGGTAGTTATGGAATTTCAAAATCTGCACGAAGTCCTACGCTCATTGTATGATGAGATGCTCCCACTGTCCGCCGATATGGCGGCAGTGGCTAAGGGCGTAGCCGGCTTGGGTGCTTTGTTCTATGTCGCCATAAAAGTATGGCAGGCATTGAGTAGAGCCGAACCCATAGATATGTACCCTTTGCTCCGTCCGTTCGCTTTGGGTATCTGTATTATGTTCTTTCCGACAATCGTGTTGGGAACAATCAATGCGGTACTAAGTCCGGTGGTACAGGGTACACACGCTATTCTCGAAAATCAGGTGCTTGACCTGAACGAGTTGCAACAGAAAAAAGACCTGCTCGAACGGGAAGCGATGCTCCGCAATCCTGAAACGGCATATCTCGTAGATAATGAGGAGTTCGACGCAAAGCTCGAAGAATTGGGCTGGTCGCCGGGCGACCTGATTACTATGTCAGGTATGTATATGGACAGGTTTGCCTACCAAACCGAACAAGCCATTAAGAATTGGTTTCGCAACCTGCTGGAAAGTGCCGTTTCAGGCTGCTGCATTGGTCGTCGATACGATACGAACATTCTTCCTGATAGTCCTGTCCATACTCGGACCAATAGCCTTTGCTATTTCCGTGTGGGACGGCTTTCAGAGTACGCTCACGCAGTGGCTCACAAGGTATGTGAGCGTTTACCTGTGGTTGCCCGTCGCCGACCTGTTCAGCTCAATGCTTGCTAAAATCCAATCCCTGATTATCGAAAAGGATATACAGATGTTGGCTGACCCGACCTACATACCCGATACGGGTAATACCGTGTACATCATCTTTATGATTATCGGCATCGTGGGTACTTCACTGTACCGACCGTAACAGGCTGGGTAATTCAGGCTGGTGGTGCTGGAAACTTTACCCGAAATGTAAACCAAGCTGCTATGAAAGCCGGAAATGTCGCAAGTGCCGGAGCTGGTTCTGCTGCCGGAAATATCGGAGGGCAATTGCTTAAAAAATAATGTAAAACGAATAATCATTTAACAATGGAATTTAAAACGCTTAGAAATATTGAAAACAGCTTCCGTCAGATACGTCTGTATGCGATAGTGTTTGCCGTTCTCTGTATTGGCGTGGTAGGATTTGCCGTGTGGAAATCGTACAGCTTCGCCAACGAGCAACGCCAAAAAATCTATGTGCTGGACAACGGCAAATCTTTGATGCTTGCCTTATCACAAGATGCAAGCATTAACAGACCTGTGGAAGCAAGGGAAGCAGGTTCCGGAGATTTCACGAACTGTTTTTTACGCTTGCACCTGATAAGAATGCTATCGAGAGCAATATGGCAAGGGCATTCAACCTTGCCGACAAATCAGCCTTTGACTATTACAAAGACTTATCGGAGAAAGGTTATTACTCCCGTATCATATCGGGGAATGTTCAGCAACGCATTGAGGTCGATAGTGTCGTGCGCAACTTCGACAACTATCCCTATTCGGTGCGGACGTATGCGAAGCAATTTATCATACGGTCGAGTAACGTAACACGCCGTAACCTGATTACCTCCTGCTATCTCGTAAACTCCGTAAGGTCGGATAATAACCCACAGGGATTTAATATCGAAAAGTTTGCGGTGGTTGAAAATCGGGATATCGAAGTCATTGAACGCTAAAATTTACGGATATGGATAAGCTACTTGATTTAGACACATTCGCAAAAACATTGACTGACAAAGGTTATGACGGATATTTCCATACGGAAGCTGATTATCCGGGCAAAGTCAAAGAAAGTATCAACAGGTTTTTGGAGGCTTGTAAGAACGGTACGGACAAACCGCTGTATGCTGATAGCATTTCGCTAAAAACATATCTCGAATGGAACGGAGATGACAAACCCTATACTGATTGCTATATGCGTGTACGGTATGAAGACGGCAAATTCGATGTACAGAGTTTGGAAATTGAAAGGAAAGACCGTTACGGGCATTCAATGAAAAAATCGGAACTGACCAACCTTACAACGGGGTCGGTTCCGACCGCAAAGGAAGCCCTTTCCAAAGTCCTTGATACACCTAAACAACAGTTTTCTCCCCGAAAAAGAGGGTTTAAAATGAGAACCTGAAATAATAAGAGTATGAAAAAATTAAGGGAAAATATCGACAGGTTTTTTGACAGGCTGGACGAAAATTGGAGGACAATGCCCGTTCGCAAACAGCACCAATACACGCTATACCTGTTTGTGGGCTACCTGCTACTGACCGTAGGGGTTGTTGCAAAAAGTGTGGTACGATACAAGCCAGTCAAAAAACGATATGCACATCGACCATATCGAAAACCCTGTCCTGAAACAGACCAAAGCCCTGCAAGATTGCAGACACATTAAAAACAATTTTTAAAAAATCAAATTTACTGAAAGAACAATTTAAAAAAAGGTCAGTTTTCTCGTTGAGGGGGACGACCAAAACGGAGCATCAAATCTGCCCGAAGAAAAAAAGAACAATACCGAGAAATTGAAAAAGCCATTCATTTTTGGCTTAATGGGTATTGTTTTCGTGGGCTGTATGTATTTGATATTTAAACCGTCGGAAGACAAAAAGGAAATCGAAAATATTTGGGTCTGAACGATGCCGTTCCGCAAGCTACGGGAGCAGGAATGCCCGACAATAAGGGCAAGGCTTACGAGCTTGAAATGCTGGAACAAAAGGAGCAAGAGAAACGCAATGCTTTAGCAACACTTTCAGATTATTGGAACACGGACGATAAGGAAGAACCGATAGACGAATTTGCCCAGGAGGAAGAAAGCTACGGCTATGGTAATGGCGGTCGAAGTTCAGGGAGAAACGGGGGCAATCCTGCATTGAACAGCTACCGCAATATGCAAAGTACATTGGGGTCTTTCTATCAGGACGACAATTCGGAAACAATGGAACTCCGCAGACAGTTGGACGAACTCAAAGAGCAATCAGCGGAGCAAAATGTACCGAAACCAACAACCGTAGATGACCAGCTTGCATTAATGGAAAAATCGTATCAAATGGCAGCGAAGATCTCCTGCTAATACGCCTGCAAGCTCCGCAGAAAATGCACCTGCAAACGGTACGGCAACAGGAACAACGGGGACAAATCAAAAGGAGCATTTTGTGGTGTTCACTCCGGCAAGGAAGAACACCGTATCAGCCTTGTACCGTGAACCTACGGACAGTGCCTTTTTAGCCGATTGGAGCGAAACCCGAAATCGGGGATTTTATACTGCTGGTGCTAAAGAGCAAATTGTACAACCTAAAAACAGTATTAGAGCCTGCGTACACGATGCACAAACGGTAGTTGGCGAAACAGGCGTAAGGTTACGGCTGTTAGAACCTGCAAAAACGCCAATCCGTACAATCCCACAGGGAACGATTGTAACAGCTAATGCGAAATTTCAGGGAGGGCGTTTGCAACTCAAAATAACCTCTATCGAATTGGAGGGCAATATCATTCCCGTAGATATAACCATTTACGATTTGGATGGTCAGCAGGGTTTGTACGTTCCGTATTCCCCCGAAATGAATGCACTTACAGAAATGGCTGGCAATATGAGCCAGACAGGTGGAACGAGTGTAATGCTGACACAAAATGCAGGACAACAAGTCGCTGCCGATTTAAGTCGTGGCGTGGTACAAGGAATTTGGGCTATTTCGCCAAAGAAAGTACGCACACCAAAAGTCACGCTAAAGGCAGGACACCAAGTATTCCTTGTATCAAAACAATAATTGTATAACTCAAATATTTAGACAAATGAAAAATCTTTTTAAAACCTTTTGGGCGGTTGCCCTGACTATCGGCTTTGCCGTACAATCTTTTGCACAGGATAGTGTAAATATCAAAACTCCGCTTGCTTTGGGCAAGATTGAGCCTTACAAAATGGAAGTAACCTACGATAAAACTTCGCATTTGATTTTCCCGACCGCCATTCGGTACGTGGATTTGGGAAGTGAATACCTGATTGCAGGAAAGGCGGAAGATGCGGAAAATGTATTGCGTGTAAAAGCTGCCGTAAGGAGTTTTGAAACCGAAACCAATTTTTCGGTCATTACCAATGACGGGCGTTATTACTCTTTTGATGTGTATTATAGTTCCTATCCCGATGCGTTGAGCTATGACCTGCTGACGATGCAAAAGGCAGTAGATAAAGCCAACGGTAATGATGTGCTTTGAGGAACTCGGAAACAATTCTCCGTCTTTGGCTGGTCTGCTTTTGGAAACGATTTACAAAAAAGACAAGCGTATCGTTAAGCATATTGGGGCTAAAAGCTTCGGCATTCAGTTTATCCTGAAAGGCATCTATATCCATAATGGTAAATATTATTTCCATACGGAATTAAGGAACAAAAGCAATGTACCGTTTGATATAGACTTTATCAATTTCAAAGTCGTCGATAAAAAGGTCGCTAAGCGTACCGTAGTACAGGAACGGGCATTGACACCGCTAAGAACCTACAAGCCATTAGAGGACGGTATTAACGGGAAATCTACCGAGCAAAATGTTTTTCTCTTAGACAAATTCACGATTGCCGATGATAAGGTTTTATTGATTGAGATTTTCGAGAAAAATGGCGGACGACATCAAACGCTTCAGGTGGAAAATTCGGACTTAATCAATGCCCGTGTAATCAGTGATATGCACTTGAAATTTTAATAACCTTTTAAAGCAAGAACAATGAAAAAGTATATCTATACCGTGATGCTACTCTTTGTGGCCATCACGGTGGCACAGGCACAACGAATGTTGCCAAAGCAAAAAGGATTGGAAGTGAGTACGGGCATTTTGTCCAATGATAAAATGGGTAACGATTATTATATCAATCTCGGAATGACCGTGAACGGCAAAAACGGTAATTATCAGATTTTGGCTTTGGAGTACACGCACCAATATCACGACTATAAAGACCAACGCATACCGCAGGAAACTTATACTGCTGAGGGCGGTTACAGTTTCTTCCTGCTGGGCGATGTCCGTAAGAACATTACGCTGAATGCAGGAATAACGGGCGTGGTCGGTTACGAGAGCATCAACAGAGGCGAAACGATGTTGTATGACGGTGCAAAGATAGTAAGCGAGGATAATTTTATTTACGGAGCTGGTGGTCGGCTGACCTTTGAAACGTACCTGTCTGACCGATTTGTATTGGTACTGCAAGGGCGTACAAAAGTGTTATGGGGAACTGATCTGCGACAATTCAGACCGTCCGCAGGTGTGGGAATAAGGTTTAATTTTTAAAACGTAAAACGATGATAGCAATATTTAATAAATTCAGAATAGGATTGTTGCCAATATATCTAATGCTGGCAATCCTGACAGGTTCTATTTCGCTGGTATCTTGTAGCAAAGATGACGAGCTTGAAATACAGAACGATTTTCCTTTTGAGGTCAATGTGATGCCCGTACCTAAAGAGGTCGCCAATGGGCAAACGGTAGAAATCAGAGTAACGATAAAGCGGAGCGGTAACTACCAAAATACGCAATACTATCTCCGCTACTTCCAATTTGACGGACAAGGCTCGTTGAGGTATTACGATGAACCTCCGTATCTGCCAAACGATTTGTACCCGTTACAATCGGAGCAATTCAGGTTGTATTATACTTCGGCTTCTACGGTATCACAATCCTTTGAAATTTGGATTTCCGACAAGCTTTGGCAATGAGAAACAGATAAGTTTTCAGTTTAACAGTAGTGATTAAAACGACAGCAAATTAGATAAGCAAAAACCGACTTTCAACAGGTCGGTTTTTTACTTTTTAGCTTCCAATGTTAGGGGGTTTTGTTTAAATTTACGGTATTATAAATCATATAGCTATGGATACGGTTACAGCTCAATTAGTGTTTGGTATTTTTGTTATCGTTGTTGCGGTTGTACTTATCTATTGGATAAACCGCAGGAGGTTTTACAGGCGTAATGCTGCTGGTGTAGAAATGTTTTCGGGATATACTAAAGCTATATCTGTGCGTTTTTTAGAACGTATCGGCAAGTTGTTTGCCTATGGTCTTATTATTCTCGGAGTGGTCTGTATATGGACGTACACCCAAATGAAAAAGGATAAGGAAAAACAACCGATAGAAGCCCAAAGCACACGATAGTTTTTACCTTTATTTGGAGAACATTAAAAATAGTATGAACATAACAAGTACAATCGTTTATTTACCCGTAGCGTTTCCGGAGGTATCGGTAACATTCTACAAAAACCTATTCAGTGAAACGCCCGAAATATTTCTCGAAGACGGATTAATCATTGTGGAGCTTCCGAACCTTAATTTGTACCTGATAGACAAAAACAGATATGAAGCCTATTACATCCTGAAAACAGGTCGTAACGTTAAGGTTTCAAAGGACAATGTTTCTACGATTATCAGTTGTGTTTTGCCGTCCGAAGAAGATGTAAATATTGCGTTGGCAAATGTTTCAGCGTGTGGCGGAACGGTAACGAGCAAAGCGACAACAAACGAAGCACTCGGTATATATGCAGGGTATTTTTCAGACCCTGACGGGCATATATGGGAGCTGGCTTATTATCCACCCGAATATAACAGGGTTTTGAATTTCGTAAATCCCAACTAAACAAATAGGATAGCCCAAAAGGTTATCCTATTTGTTTTTTATTACGCCAAACACTGCCTTTCAAAGCCAAAGGGTGCAATCTTCCGCAACCCTGCAACAAGCCTTAATATCTTCGACTTCCACAGAAAAAATATGCAAACTATGGAAGTTATCGCAATAGCAAAATCCGCATTGGACGGAATGACGAATGATATAAAAGAGCTTTTGGAACTGACCGAAAACGCTACCCGTAAATATGACCCGATTTTCAAAGGGGAAAAGTGGCTCGACAATCAGGAGGTTTGTTTGATGATGAACATTACCAAACGGACTTTGCAGACCTATAAAGACAAGGGTTTACTGCCTTATTCCAAACTGAACCGCAAGAATTATTATAAACTCTCGGACGTACAGGCTTTGCTCGAAGCTGGCGAACCGTACAATACAAATGACAATGGATTTACTGACGAATGACACCGAAGAAATCGTAGCCTATCAGGAAATGATAACACGGTTACGAAACCGTATTGAGGATATACTGAAAAACTACCGTCCTGTAATGAATGGCGAAATCTATTTATCGGGCGAAGATGTATGCAGGCTGTTACATATCAGCAAACGCACTCTCCAGCAATACCGTGATGACAATATCCTGCCGTTTATTCAGGTTGGCGGTAAAATAATCTACAAGGAAAGTGATATTCTGACTATATTGGAGCAAAATTATATAACCAATAAAACGCATTGATTGTAATTAATTTCATTCCGATTATGTTTCAATCGGAACTACTTTAGTATATTTGTATTTGAAAATATAGACATTATTTAAAGTGTTTTTGCTTTAAAACTCGGTACTAAAAACTGGTAATTTTTCGTAACCCCGAGGCAATAAGTAAGAACGCTCACGCAATAGGCGTGGGCGTCCGCTTATTCGGGGTTCAGGGCGTACCAGTGCCTTAGTATCGGTAAGTGTGATTGCCTACGCTCTTTTTTTGGGTAGGTTCCACTAACAAAAGAAAAATTATCAGTTATGGACACAGGAAACAAACCCCACAAAAACAGTATTGCATTTATCAATGATAAAAGCCCTCTAATTGACATTATCTGCAATGACCTTACTGCTTCAGGAATTGAGATACTGTTCCGTTCGGAGAACATTCAGGACGGTTTAACTCAATTATCTGCTTTGACCGAACTCCCCAAAGCAATTATTATTGACCTCAACTTTGAGGATAAGAATGTGCTGGCACAAGTTCGGGAACTAAAGGCTAAATATCCAAGCATCAGATTAATTGGCTACGGAGATATTGATGATACAGATGAAACGGTACAGGCTCTTACGGAAATAGGAATAAAAAGCTATCTGCCTATTGGTAGCGATGCAGACGATTTTAAAAGAGTTATCGAGAAAGTATAAAATATCTGTCCTTAATAAAGCGA
Source organism: Flavobacterium sp. TC780 (assembly GCF_056783245.1). Lineage (NCBI taxonomy): Bacteria > Pseudomonadati > Bacteroidota > Flavobacteriia > Flavobacteriales > Flavobacteriaceae > Flavobacterium > Flavobacterium sp. TC780. Next base: position 21,327 of record NZ_JBXBAV010000103.1, read on the forward strand.
CGTTCTTTTGCTTCTTTTCTTTGGTCGCAACGGAAAGAAAAGAAGTCCAAACAAGCACAACCTGTTTGATGAAATGTAGGGCAATGGGGTTGTGTAGAGATACATTTTGGCAAAGTGGTTGTACCAATTTAAACGCAAAAATGCGTTTCCGACCGAAGCGAGGAATTGCATTTTTGCCCGATTTTCGGACTTTAACCGACTTTTATCGGTTGGGTACGGTAGTCTTTCAGATTGTGGAAAAATCCCCTGTATTCCGTCATTCCGTAGCGAAATAAATCCCAAAGTAAGGAACAACCCATTTGAGCCAATGAACTATTGATAAATAAATCCTGCTTTTGCAATGCTTCGGCAAGTGAACAACTTGGCGTGTCGTCCTGTTCTTCGGATTGCTTCAGCAATTCTTTAAATTCTTCGGTAACAAATGGCAGACTTGCCACCGCTTCGTATTTTTGCGTATCGGGTTGTTTAATCTCTCCGATAGTAGATAGTAAGACTTGACCTGTGTTCCTGTTGTTCCCAAAGTCCAACCAATATTTTGGGGTATCTCGGTAATTTTTACGGTTGCCCAATACGTTCAAAATTTCAGCAACTCCAAAACGTGCCTGTACGTTATCCACGCAAGTAATGGTAATGGTTGCCTGTGCTTCTTCGGGTATCATTCCGAAATTATCCCTTTCAAATTTTCGGCTTTCGGCTTTCCAATTTGTACCGATACAACGGTTTACACGATTGATTAAAGCAACGGATTTGTACAATCCTGTTTCGCTTTCAAAAAACCGCTGTCTGCCTAAATTGGCGGTCGTGATAATATCATCGTCCCACAACCTTACGGAAAGTCCTGCGTGTTCCAAAGCCGTCAAACTTTCATTTGTCTCTAACAAGGCTGTCAGAACTTTTGAGCCTGTGCCACCTGCTCCGATAAGGTTTACCGTAATCGGGTTAGTTGGGTTTAACAGATAGTTATCTGTGAAATGTACTTTTGTTTTTTCGCTGTTCATCGGAATAGATTTTTAAGGGTTTTATTATTCTTTTTTAATGCTTCTGTGGGAAAGGGTTTATCTGTATTAACGAGGTCTTTCCAAAGGCTTACAATGTTTCGTTTTGTCAAATTACTGCATAATGAATGACTGAAATAGGAATTGAAAAAATAGTGTTCCCACGCCTGTATAAATTCCTCAACCGAAGCCGAATTTTTAATGTCAATACTGACTGTCCCCATACATACGTTGCCCTTTTCGTAGATGTTGAAAAATGGGGCGTAATGCAAAGGCGTTTTTTCGGTTGGTCGCCTGTTGTTTGCCAAAGCAAATACGGAAAGACTGCTTTTACTCGCTAACCAAAGCATTGCAGGAACTTGTGCCGTTCCGTTGGGTATGCCCAAATCGTCCACGAAATAAAGTTGCTGTTTCTTTGCTTTGGTGTGCCATAGCACTGTGCCGTTGTCGCTCGGATTGATATGCAGGATATTTGTAGGCAAAATTCCCTTTGGTTTTAAAAATGCCGTGTTCTTATCTTCATCGGTCTGTAAACACTTCGACAAAATATTGGCTTCTCTTACGGTCAAGGGGTGGGCGTTGATTGGGTTGCCGTCCTTATCCATATCGAAATGCTCTACATAGGTTTCTTTGTCCGTGCCTTTGTTTTGGTAAAAAACCAATGCCGATTTTGGAAAATAAAGCGTTCCGAAATTTGCGGTTATGTCAGTTAAATTGTTCATTCTTCTGTTGTTTTATAGTTTCGCAATAGTATTTTGAGGTCGTCCAATAGGTCAAACAAACGGTTTTCAAAATCAAGGTTTCCTGCTGTTATTTTCTTGCCGTCAAAGACTTTGGTAATACTTGGTTCTTCCAATGCTCCCAACTCGTTAAAGTCTGAATTGATGCTTTCAACAAGGCTATCAAATAACCAACCTTTGGTATCTGCCACGAATGAAATGTACCTTTCCATTCCAACGTATTCGATACTGTCGTCATCGTATGGGTCTTGTTCGGGCATTGGTGCATTTCTGAAAATACTTGCGTTCGGGTATTCCGTGTATAGGGCAAAGGCATTACACGCAATATGCCAACATTCTTTGTCGAATGTATCAAGGCTTTTAAATTGGCTCAAACGCTGTTCAAATGCTTCTAAATTAGTACGGTCAGATATTTCCAATTCTATTTTGTCGCCAATCATTTCGGATTGTTCAATCTCTTTTTTGTTGCACTCGCTTTCTTCTGCTTCTCCGTATTCTGCCCAATCCTTATACATCTCATACAACTCATACAGATAGGTGTTTTCGTCCCTGTAATATGGTATTCGGGCAAAATGGTATAAGTAACTGCATACTGATAAAAGTAGCTTTGCCGATTGCTTTCGCTGTTTGTCCTGCAACATTCTGAAAAGCGGTACAACGGGAATATAGAAAAGCGTTGTATTGGTTTTAAACCGTTCGTCAGTTACAAAATAGGTTTTCCTGCTGTCCTGTACCAATTTAAAACCGTCCCAATTTATATTTGTCCGCTTCTGTTGGGTGTTCATATCCCACATAGCCAATACAATATTGTAGGGAAAGGCGTAATCCTGTCGGGTCTGCATAGGCTCAATGCTGTAATGCTCGGCAAGTCTGGAAAGGGAATTATAAAAATCCCTTTCCGTTTTCTGACAAGCCTGTACGGATTGTGCCGTTTTCAGTTTAGGCAGAAACGTACACTTTAAAAAACCATTGGTAGCATTGCTATCGGTACGGATTTCCGTTTGTCTTCCGGACTTGGTCTGCGTCTTTTGGTCTTTGCATCCATTGGGCGAACTCGCCTAACTGTTGGTGCAACTGTCGTTGCCGTTGCTGTTCGGGAATGCTGATTGTTCCCGCTATTTTGTTGCGTTGCATAGTTCATTGTTTTTACGGTTTTAAATTATCCTTTCGTACCCATTACGCTCTCAAAACGATATTCAACTGCATCGTCTTTTATCTTCGGTGCTGATACCTTTGCGGTAGTCAGTATCGGGTACATATTGGCGTAATAATTCATTACAGCTTCCACGCTCCACCGTGCTTCGGGGTCGGTTAGTCTGATGTCCTGTCCTTTATCTTTGAGTATAAAAACTCTCGGTAATACTGTTGCTAATAACATAACTTTTGATTTTTGGGTTAATACTGTTCTGCTTCGTCTGTTTCTTCAATGGGGTAATCTGCTGTAACTTCTTCCGCTTGTGTCGGTGCTTCTTCTGTTGCTCCCATTGTTACGAATAGGTCGGGTGTAGCGAACTTTGCAGATAGTGAAGATTTGCGTTTGCGTATCTCGTCCGCTTTTTCGGGAAACTCGGTAATGTCGGGTACTTTTATCCACGCTTCACGGAATTTGCCCTCTTTTTCCAACTCGTCCGCCTTTGCCATACCGTCTTTGTACTTCTTGTCTTTGGCTTCTTTTTCCTTTTTGAGTTTCTCGGCTTTCTGCTTTTCCGCTTCGGATTGTAGTTTGACTATTTCCATTTGCTTCATAAAGGCTTCCATATCTACCATTACGCCCGAAATAGTCTGAACAGGTTTTTTAATCTGCTCGAAAAATCCCTCGTCAAACTCCTGCGGTGTGGCGTTGAATGTCAAAGGGGGAATGAGATTTTTTGCACCATCTCTGCATTGCTCATTGTTGAGCAATACAGTTACAATTAGGTTGTTTTCCGTGCCTTTGGTTATTGTCAGTTGTAAATTGCCTGTAAAATCCAACTGTGCTATCTGATTGAAAAAATTTGTGTTCATTGTTCTGAAATTTTAATGTGTTCGTTAATTCCTTATTTCTGCTATCTCGTCTATCCTGCCATAAATGAAACTGCGTAGGCTCGTTTTGTCGGGTGCATTGTATTCGTGCCAACTTCCGTACTGCTTCACTATATAGGTTTTTAGAATATCCTCAAAACCAAACCGATAACCCATTAGCGGAATAGCTGTGCGGAAAAAACCATTGTAGTTTACTTCTCTTGCAATCCAATTTTTATCGGCTCGGCTCAACTTCTCGCCCTTGTTCAGTTTTTCCCTTAATTGGTAAACCTTTGCGGTTTTCAGCGTTTCCAATTCGGGTATCTCGTGGCTGATAAATTTTGTTGCTATTGCTTTCGTTTCCATTGTAACTGCTTTTAAATGTTATGCGTTTATTCTTTGGTATAAACTCCGTTTACATAGTAGCCAAATGACTTTTCCCAAAGGCGTACTAAACCATCTGTGTCTATATAGAAATACTCTGTACGATTGCAGTAAATAATAAATATGCTTTCGTCTTTGTGTTTCTGTTCAAGGCTCTGTGCCTTTGCCAACTTTTTTCGCTTCTTCTATTGTTGTCGCTTTCATATCGCTTGTTTTTAAAAGGCTACCACCGATTAAGGCGGTAGCCTGTTGTTATTTAATTAAGGTTTAGGATTTCCGCACCGTCCAAAGCAAAGGCGGTACAGTATTCAAATGCCTTTTGCGATTTCAGTTGAGCCGTTCCACCCATTACGATACTCTGTAATTTGGCTTCGTTGTCCTTGTAATTACGAACATTCTGAAAGTAGCCTGTAACCGCATTGTACGCTCCGAACAGTGTTCCCTTTGTAGTGTCCATTTGCTGTGTGTCGCTCATCATTGCGTAGCCAAATGCGTCATCTACGGTGTTTTTGAACACGGTGGAAACTTCATCTTCCGCACCTTTTTTGAGTGAATCAAGGGTTTCTTTATTTGGGCAAAGTGCCAACTGTATCAACTTTTTAACTTCTCGGTCTGATACTCTGACCTTTGCCCAATCGTTGAAAATGCCCTGTAATTGGTCGCTCAACGTGTTGGCTAATCCCATAATCTTGTGGGCGTTCTCGATACGTTGTTTTGCTCCCGAAGTATGTTTGATACGCACTACATTTGTCATATTCCGCAAACTTGCGTTTAAGGTATTTTGGCATACGATACGGATAGGCGTAAACGCTGCGGTAATACTTCCGCTTCCGTCGTGGCTTGTGGTTAGGAAGATGTATTTTTCTGTAACATCATCGCCATTACCTACACGGATATAGTCAGGCAATTTGGCTGTGATAAAAATGCGCTCTCCCTTGCCCAATGCTCCTGCGGTTTCGTATAAAATACCGTCCCCACCGCCTACGATAGCATCAAAGAAATTGAACGCTTCACGGTTTTGTACGATATGGTAATCTTTCCCGACTACGCCCAATACTGCATTATTATCGGTGCGAATGTTGGCGAAATAGTTAGGTACTTCCAATTCGGTACTGCCTAACTCAATACCCTGTGCAGTTTCAATAAATCCCGAACCTTTGGTAAATAGTGGGGATTTTACAACTTCGTAATCTAACCCTGCGTGTTTGATTGCTTCCTCGCTTGTCGGATATTGCTCTACGAGTTGCCCCAAACCGTGCCACGCTTTTTGCTGTACTGTAAAGAAACTGTACTTTCCTGTTCTCTCGTTGAAATTTAGATTGTGTGCCATTTTGATAAAATTTTGATGTTTAAAAAATTGATTGAATACTTATTTTTAGAATGGTAGGTCGTCCTCTGTTCCCTCTGCTGTAAATCCGTTGTTTTCATATTGTGCAGTAGCCAGTACGGTTTCGGCTCTGTTTCCTCCGCCGTGCAATTTGATTTGTGAGGTATGGAAATTCAAACCTGCTCTCGCTTCTCCGTCTTTGCCTGTCCACGCTCTTGTGCTTACACGTCCTGTGAGTTCTACCAAAGTGCCTTTTGTCAGTAGCCTTGCCACGTTTGCACTAATCCAATAGGCACAATCGAAGTAAGCCGTTTGCTCTACCCATTCGCCCTGTCTGTTTTTGTAGCCGTCATTTACCGCTACGGAAAAGTTTACTACCTGTTTTTCGTTCGACAATGTGCGTACTTCCGCATTTCTTGTCAGTCTGCCTGTGATGTTCATTTTTTCTGATTTTTAGTGATTGATATTTGATTTAATTTTTTTTGATTTATTCGGTAATGAGAGGAGGTGCTGTTTCGTTTCATTACCATTTTCAATGCTTATAATTTTCATAACTGACATTTTTTTTATTCGTCCAAAGAGCCGGAGTATGCTATGTTTCGTTTCACGAGCATTAAAGGTTCGTGTTTAGGCGACACAAGGTTTTGGAAAACAAATACTACCCAACGGGTGGAGATTTTTTTCCAAACTTGCTTGACCTTTTGGCGGCGTTAAGAAACACGGAAATACCTTTGCTCTTGAAATGGGACAATAGTGCATACAGGCTTCTTTGAATAAAAAAAATGTGGAAGCCGAGAAAATTGCATTACAAAGATGGTCTGTCTTGAATTGAAATAACACTTCTATTTCCCTTAATTGATAAATGTTTTTTTTAGTTAGGTGGCTTCCAAAGCCACGCTGATAGGGATTTTAAAAATGTCGAAAAGTGGAATGAGCGGAGGGACGTTTTTCAAATTTCTGTTTCAGATATAGCCGAAAGCTCTTTTACTGCGAGGGGATTAGAAAGGGTGGTAAATGTGCTTTGGGTATAAAAAATTGAGGCAAAAAAAAACAGAGCCGTTAAGCTCTGTTCAAAAAAATGTTTATGAATTTAATTAGATAGCCATTAAAAATGCTTCTTCCATTGCTTTAAATTTCGGAGTTACCAAATCCATATCCTTACTGATTTTTTGGCTGGTAATCTTCGCATAAATTTGTGTAGTAGATATATTTTTATGCCCCATCATTTTGCTAAGACTTTCGAGAGGTACGCCCTCGGTCAAAAACATTGTTCCGAAAGTATGCCTTGCCGTGTGGAAAGTTACTTTTTGCTCCGTAATAATTTCTGCATTTTCAATCAACTTAGCGACGTGCTTATTACAAGTCGCATTGGTTGGGATAGGGAATATAAACTCATTACGGGTAGTGCCGATATACTTTTCAATGATACGTTTTGGAATATCCATTAGACGAACATTGGAAGCAACGTCTGATTTCTTTCTACGGCTGATAATCCATTGATGCCCGTCAAAGAATGATTGTATATTGCTCCTTTTTAATTTCTTAATATCTGCATACGCAAGCCCTGTAAAACAACTGAAAATAAACAGGTCTTTTACAACTTCATACCGTTTGTGCGGAGGCTTACTAAGCATTAGTTTCTCAACGTCCTCTTTCAATATGTAACCTCGGTCGGTTTCCTCCATACTGATTTCGTAATCCTCAAAAGGATAATCACGTATCAGCCCTTTTTTAATCGCTAACTCCGCCAAAGCCAAAACAGGCATTGTGTACACCCAAATAGTATTATGGCTTAACTGTAAATCATAGCGGAGGTAAAAATCAAACTCACGGATAAAATCGTTATTCAATTCACGAAAAGCCATATCGTCACGATGATACCGTAACTCTATGAAGTTGGAAAGATGATTGTAAACTGTGATGTACTTATTGTAAGTACCCTCTGAACGTTCTTCCTTTTCGACCAATTTTTTAAATTGTTCGTTTTGGTCGTTGAAAACTTTTAGGATAGCATCGTCCATTACACCAACACCCAAAAAGGAGAGCTTCACTTTCTGCGAAGTGGCAAAGCCCTCGTGTTTGAGCATATCTTCATAAATCGTATCAATACGACCTCGAATGTTGTCTAATTTCTTGTTTACTTTTAATGCTTCTGCACTTTTGCCTAAAACTCTACCGAATTTTAAATCCCAATTATCAGCGTTAATTTCTAACTTTGTTCCGAAAGTTTTAGGCACTCCGTCAATGGTAATACGTGCCATAATCGGAGCATTACCATTCTTTTTTGGTTCGTTCTTTTTCAGGTAGAAAAGCAATTTAAACGTTGACCTTTTTGTCTGTTCCATAACCACAATGTTTAATGTTTAAAATTAAATTACATTGAGTTACAAGGAAACGTAAAAAGGGGTGCAAAAGACTGAAATATAATCAGTTAGATTTGGGTAGTTACGACTGAATTGGTAACGATTTAGGAACCTAACTTTGTATTTTCCAGCCCAAAACCTATCGGACAGAGAGTTCTCAAAAAAGACTACACTTTTATAAAGCATTGTATAATAACGGGGTTAACCGTTTTGCCTATCTTTGCTTTTTATTAATCTTTTTTAGAAAAAAGTAAAACATCTTGGTAACAATTTAAACATTTATAATCAGGATAATATCTTCCAGGGTTTTGATCTGTAAAAAAAACATCTATCTTATCAGAAAAATCACCGTCAATTTTTCTTTTATAAATCCAAATTGAGAGAGTTTTTTATAATTAGTTTTATCTTTTTCTTTTACAAAATCAGAATAGTAAACCTCAAATCTTTCACTATTATCGGGTGGTCCGGCAACATATAAAAATTACTATGATAGTATACTACTTTATCATAAAACGAATTATTATCCTTTGAACATCCCCAAAAAATAACATTCAATAATATATAGAGAATCTTGCTTCTGCGGAATAGTTTATTTTTCATTATTTATTTTTCGCTTTACACTAAGCATATTAACCGTTTGTTGGACAAATAGTAAGTATATATCTTGAATATAATATGTAATCAATTTTTACCCTGGTAATTTTAAATTTTGAATTTTTAGTACTTCTCTTTTATCTAAAGAATCAAAGTCTTCCATCTTTTTACAATTGTTTAAGTAAATTAATTCTAATTTCTTGTTGGAATTTAAAGCCTTTACGGATTTCAGATTCCTGCCATAATTAATTTTAATAGTTTTGAGGTTTTGCAGCTTTTCTATTCCATCCAAACTTTCAATATTCGTTAAATTAAGTTCTAAATATTCTATACTCTTTAGTTCTCCTAATAAATCATTTAAAGATTTGCTTTTTGGATTGTAATACCAAACAATTAATGATTTTAAATTAGAACTACTATTTACTAGCTTTATTTTTTCATTCCATTTTAGAATAGAAACAGTTTCTAAATTAGTAAATTTTAAAAAATCTACATTCCCTTTCGACGTACCATTTATATACATTTCTTTAACTAAATACAAACTAGAAAAATAGACCGCATCAAGTTTTGCATCCATAAAAGAAACATTATAAAAATTTAAATGTCCTATTTTATGATTAAAAACAGATATATCTTCTTTTAATGTTCCGTCATAGGATATTGTCTCGTAAAACATTTCTAAATGCTTATTAGGATCATATAATTCTGCCAAATAATCGTTATAACCTTTTGGATCATCCTTCTGTAAGAGTATTTCTAAATCACTTTTTTTTCTATTATTTTGTTCTAATTTATGCTCAATAAATTGATCAGACGTCACTTTTGTATAAGTATCTCCCTTAAACCAGCATTTGTATATATTAAAATTCATTTTTTATTATTTATTGTCTGAAAACCTTATAATTTACCGTCACAAATCAATTTTGGTTATCGAATTTTTATCAATATTTAGATTTCCTCTTACTCTAACATAATAGCTTTTTGTTTTATCTTCTAAACTAATAGTATAGAGGGTATCCTCAGTATATCTGGTTATTTTCTTCTTATCCCCCATAATAGTTAAAACGGAATCTTTTGATACGCTCCACTTATTAATATCTGGATCTTGGATATCCCAAAAATATCTTCTTTTATTTTTTACTTTGTCAAAAGAATACTAATTGTCTTGTATACCACCGCAACAAGGCATTGTACTTTCGTAGTAACTAATTTTAGCGGTTACATTATCAACAGCAGAGCCATTCCTAAATCTTCATACTGAATAATATTTCCGTTGGAGTCATAGGTTATTTATACGAAACATTTAACATTTCTATTAACTTAATAATTATTTCAGTTTTTGCAACACTACTAAAATCTATTTTAATTTCTGCATCCTGTAACAAGCACAGACCATCCTTCGGTCTATTAGGATCATAATATTTATAAGGAGAAATTATTAAGACATTACCATCCAAGGATACCTGACAGCTATTAGAATTTTTATATAAGGTAGTAAAAGACCTTTGCCCCATCTTAAGTAACTGATCTTTCTCCCAAGACGCCCATTCATTGTTTTTAGGTGTAGAAACCCCAGTTTTACTTTTACTTAAACACTCAAACAACTTTTTCTGAAACTCATCTATAGATACATCCAAAGGAAGTGTGTATATAGGATCATCAATAATTCCTAACCCGATATCGGAAGTCGATTCCGTGACTACGATATAATTTTTATTTGTTTTATAAATGGTACAACTTTTCATATTTATTTTACAATTCTAACATTAACTTTAACCGATTCGTTCAGATTTTTTTATCCTACAAACCTTATTTTTTAAAGAGATATTTATACTGTAAATCATCCTTCTTGGAATATCTTTTTTTACCTGAATCAAAGCTTGTAAAGCAATATTTATTGCATTTTAAATCAAATTTTGCTGGACTAATTAACCTATTGTTTGTCGGCACGAAAAGATTTTGCGCGATTGTTGCCCATATCTAAGCCATCAGGTTATTAAATTTTTATTTATAAGAAACACTTAACATCTCGATTAATATTTTCATTATTTCAGTTTTATCTGTATTAATTAAATTTATCTGTATTGCCGCTTCTTTTACTGAACATAAACCACTTTTTGGTTTATTAGGCTCACAATATTGATCAGGCTGAATAGTTAAAATATCATTTTCTAAAGCTAAATTGCAACTATTAGAATTTTTGTACAGCGTTATAAAAGATTTCTGTCCCATCTTTCTAAATCCCTTTTTTCAAACAGTGACCATTCATCTCTTTTTGGTGTATACACATCAGTTCTGCTATTATTTAAAGAATCAAATACTTTCTCTCTTAATTCTTCAATATTTGTTTCCACAGGAATAACATAAATAGGATCATCAATTATTCTAGCACCTATATCACATATTGATTGTGTAACTATTATATAATTTTTATTTGTTTTATAAATGGTACAACTTTTCATATTTTTATTTTACAATTCTAACATTAACTTTAACTCCAACTTGTTCTCCATATTTTACAGTAGCTTGTATTGCTTCTACTTGGGCAGCGGAAGCTCCTTTTGGATCACCCACTTCAAAGAAATAGTTAGGTTTTTTTTCTTTCAATGGATCAATATTCAGCCACAAACTAGTCTTCATATCCAAATACCTAGCTCCATAATAACTTAAATTCAATTCCTTTCCAAAAGCAATATATTCCTGTTTTTAAGTGAGTTTGTAGGATTCTATAAACAATAAGATTTATTCAAAATTATTTATAACCTTCTGTCCATAAAGTAACATCATAAAAATATTCATCAAAATCACCTTTATTTATTGGTCTCAGATTTGGGTTTAAACCCTGCAATTTATTGCAGCACTTTAGTAATGCGAAAAAATATAAAATATTAGTTTAAAATTGACGAATATCATTTTTAAAAATTACTATTTACGTTTTAAAATAGAGGGACTTTCAGTCCCTTGTCAAACAAACCTCTGCACTTTCAGTGCAGAGTGGTTTAGTTTGTATAAACATAATATAGATTTGACTATAAAAAAACTCATCATTAGTGACGAGTTTTTTGTTTGTAAATTTTTCTCTATATTTTTGTGTTTACGAGTAAGATGCCTGCGCTATCCAGCAGTTATAACTACTATAGATCGGTTCAAAGTTTACTTAACTTCTTCTCTAAAAGCTTAGAGTATTTTCTTTGGAAGTGTTTGGATTATTCGTTTTTACTTCATAAGATATTCTTCTATACCAAAACTGCTATTTTCTGGACGAGAAACTCACGCCAGCAAGAAGGGTCATGATTTCCAAAAGTCAGAAAGAGGATTTAAATCCAGTGAGATTTCCTTTTCCAATTGATAATCTATCTCTAAAGTTCCGTCTGAATTCATTTTATATGCATTCCTTTTATAACACTCTATGATAGTTTCAATCCATTTCTCAATAGAGTCATATACTGTCATCAATTCAGAAGATAAAGTAAGAGATGGGGAAAACAACAATAACATTCCTCTAGTTGAGCTTTTACTTGATAAATCAATTGAAACAGTATCCCCAGTTAATGACTGAATAAATGGTAATTTTTTATCATAGATTTTTAGTGTTTTTCTATCTAATAATAATAAGCTAAAAGCTGAACCTATATCAATAAAACTACCAAAAGAAAAAAAATATTCAAAAGTACCATCATACACTGAAGCTCCATTAACCCCTCCCCTCCATAAGTAAAGGTCTATAAGGTTTTTGTTAATCTCTAACTTCATTTTACCTAACTTATTTTCTATATCTTTTTCACTTTCTGACTCCTCGAAAATTTGAAGAATTGGATGATTTATTTCTTTTAAAATTTGATCTAAAATCGTTAATTTATTATTCATAACGTAGAAATTATTTATTATTTATTATTTAATGAAAAAAATTAATAAGAGTATTGAGAACCGCCCGAAAAAATTGTGGATAAAATCCCAATAATTATTAATGTTACTAGAACTGGTTTGGACACTTTGGGTTCTGGAACTGAATCTGGAACTTTTTCAGGTTCTTTAGGAGGCTTAGGCACTAAGATAATATTAAATTTATCTCCTGTTTTCATATCATTTAAACGAACTAAACTCCCGAGATATCCACCATGAGACATATTTTCTGATGCAGGCACAGTATTAATCGCTGCATTTTTACCTCCCTCTTTTGTAGAAGCATAAGGATATTCATCTAAATGGTGTTCAGGAATTCTTAATCCATTATTTGCCACTCTTGCATCATTTCTTCGTTTTCGTGCATTGGTTCTATCTGAATCATAAGTTATTAATAACGGATTTCCTTTTTCAACTCCCATTTTATGGGTTTTATAAACATTTGGCCATGTTGCTTCAGGAATATATGCATTTACTATTTTATGCTTTACACGGTCAACCTGCTTCCCATTTGGATCAATATATCTTATAGGATTTTGATAACAATAGCCATAACTATTTAGATTCATATCATTAAACACACCACCATTATGCTGCCCATCTACATAAAATTGACTTTCCATTACAGGATTATAAACTGCCAACGGATCAACATTCAGCCATAAACTAGTTTTAGCATCATAGTACCTCGCCCCATAATAAGAAAGATTCGTTTCCCTATCCAACTCCTTTCCATTAAACAAATAAGGACTAGAAAAAGAAGAACTATGCTCTTCAAACAGAACTTCTCCAAAAGCAATATACTCCACATGCTGGCTTATACTTCCGTTTCGGGTTGTAATATACGAAGTACTTCCCAAATGATCCGGATGAAAATAAAAAATATCATTCTCCGGCAAACCAATTCCTGTAAATCCTTCTCCTGCTTTAACCGTTGTTGGTTCTACGGGTGGTCCAAATTGTACGGGTGGTCCCGGAACATCTCCGGGAGCATTAAAAATAGGATTTCTAGGCCAGCCTTCCGGTGGTTCCTGATTTTCTTCAACGGGTTTTATTACTTCACTTGGATATGGATCTCCTGTAAATTCTGGTGTTGCATAGATACCTTGTTGCGTTGGTGGTCCTGGAGGTACGCCTAAACTTTTCACATAATTGTCCAAGGCTTTTTGCTGTTCAGCAGTTCTTTTAGAATAGTTTACCCCACCTGCGGTAATACCCAAAGGCTGGGCAAAAGTTCCATTCCCTAGTTTACTTACTACACGTCCTGCTCCTTCAAAATAATGTTTAGTGAATTTTCCTTTACTGATAACAAAATAAGGAGAAACATAACCCGTATAATCATCGGTATGTACAATAGTAGCGGCAGTTTCGCCGTTAATGGCTACATTTTGAGAATCTCCTGAACTTTTAATAACCCTTTCTCCGTCAGCATCATAGGTAAATTGATAAATTCTTCCGTTATCATTGATTCCCATTAAATGATTTTCCTCGTCCCAGTTCATTTTTCTGAAACTTTTATCTTCAGTATAACTTGTAGGGTTTCCGTTGCCGTCGTAAATATATTCTCTCGGCTCAGCTTTACCGGACTCAGCAATTTTGTTTGGCGCATTAGGATGTAATGCGTTATCATAATTATAATCTAAAACATAACCTTTCTGCTCATTGTTTATTGTATGAACCAAATCTTTCTTGATAATATTGTGCATCTTGTTATAGCTCATATTCAGCTCATAACTTGCTTTGGTAAACTCACCCTGATAGGTAGCTTTTGCATATTTTAATCGGTAAAAATCATCATACTGATATTCATGGTTTGATGTTCCGCCTAAAGTATTGTTTACTACTGGAGCTATATTTTTAATACCTAAAACATTTCCGACCAAATCATAACTGTAAGAGTTATTCATGACTTGTCTGGCACCGCTTTTAATTTGTAACTGCTGTAACCTTCTCATCACAGGATCATAAGTATAATTGGTTTCGGTATCGTTTCCGTATTTTAAATATTTGCGCTGCTCGAATTCATCATAACTCAACTGCTTGATGTAATCGTAAGTATGGTTTTCTTTTTTACCCTGCATGCTCTGCAGATTTCCCGCGCGGTTATAAGTATATTCTACTACTTCGCCGTCAGGATACGTCATTTTCTGGATTCTGTTCCAGGTATCATACTCGTACTGCGAAATATAGGTTTGAATATCTGTTGGCGTAATACGAAGCGTTCGAATTTCTTTTTCGATCTCGCCTAATTTTCCGTAAAAGAATTCCTGTCCGCCACTGGCATCCTGTACAAACCACAATCTGCCTCGACGCGCTGCTGTTCCATCGGCTTTGCCATAATTGTATTGTACATTATTTTGTGGGTTTTTAGGATATTTTATAGATTCTAGTCTATTAAAATTGTATTCATATTGAATAGATCCTCCATTTGGAACTGTATTTTTAATATCCTGAGTGATACGGGTGGTTAAGTTCCCTGCCAGATCATACTGCATAGTACTTGTTCCTGCATCAGGATGTGTAAGTTCAATACGTCGGCCCAGCCAGTCGTAACTGCTTTTGATAACATGATCCATTGCATCAGTAACCTTGACTATTTCTCCTAATGCACTAGTTTCAAACTTTGTAACTAGATCATTATGCATACTGGCTATATTCTGACCAGTTGCATCTGTGTACGTCTGACTGGTTTTATTTAAAGCATCCGTTTGTGTAGTGCGCAATACTGGCAGACCATCATAGTTTTCTAATGCAAAAGTGGTTGTGTTAGTACTTCCATCAGATAATGTCACTTTTATTGTACGTCCTGTTTCGTCATATTCTGTTTCAGTAGGTGTTACGCTTGATAATGCAGTGCTGAAATTATTATCAATAGAAGTAGTTGTTGTAGGATAATAACTTATAATGGGTCTTCCTAATCCATCATAAATTATTTTTCCAGATACAATCTGCGCTTCCTTATCAGCACTTCCTGCCTGTGTAAACAAACTGGCTGTTTCTTAATCTGCAATGTCCTGTCGAGTCCATCTGTATAGGTATAAGTCTCAATATCTTTATCTAATTCCGGATCGTAGTTTCTGGTTTTAGCATACGGAACTTTTGCATCTGGGAAATATTCGTAAGCAATAGTATAGGGTTTGCCTGAAGCACTTGATAAGGTGCTTTTATAGTTAATGGACGACCTTTAGCATCGAATGTATAAATCGTACTTTGATCATTACGATCAGTTGTTTTTAGTGGTACTCCAAAACGATAATCAAACTCTACTTTATTTTGGTATCCAAAAGCATCTTTGATCTCGGCTATATACTGATGATTTTCTCCATCAAATACATAATCCAATGTCATACGCTGTCCTTTTTGGTTTAATGGTCCTGTAATTTTCTGCAGGTTACCGTAAGTGTCATAGATAATATCGGTAACGGCAATATTATTTGCTGTAGCGTAATTTTTGATCTGCGTAACTTCTGCCGTTGTAGTATTGATAGTTGTGGATCTTTTACGTTTTTAAACCTTCCGTGGTAAACACTTCGAGTTGTTTTGCTATGCCACCGTAATATGGTGTGGTGCTTTCATAATAACTAATTTTAGCGGTTACTTTATCATTCGCAGTACCATTTCCTAAATCTTCATATTGAATGATATTTCCGTTGGCATCGTAGGTATTAAACGTATTGGTTTCCAGATAATCGCTGCCGCCTTCATATGTTTTTTGATTGGTATGAATCAATCCTACAAAAATACGTTTGGCATCGCACGAAGGTAAATTTAACTCTGCTACCGAAACACTTGCCTGAGTCGCTACATCTATAAAGCTATATTCGTTTTCTGACGCTTGGCGTATTTTGTCATTTTTATCTAATGTATAACCGTGCTTTAAAAGATTTTTTCTGAAATAATCCTGATTATAAAATTCCTGAACCGTTGTTGTGAAAACTGAATTATCAGCTGCGTCAATCTGCTGTTGAATTACTTTTCCGAAACCGTAAAATTCTCTCTCACGGCGGTCGTAGAAACCGTCTTCGTATGTGAATTTTGCAATTGTACGATCGATACCATCACCAGCATGCCCGTCAAATAAATCAACCGATTGTAAAACCCATTTCGCAGATGGATCTTCATAACTCGGTTTTACTAATGCATAATCAACGACATAGCTATTTCCAGCACCATTAGTGACGCTTTTTAATTTATTGGTTCTTTTGATGTTCGAGAGACGCACTTTCAAATACTTTTCGTCTGTAGATATAACATAATCGGTATTTCCATCTCCGTCAATATCCATAAAAGTAGCTTCGGAACGTGAAGTACTCCATCCTTTACTGGCTCCTAATGATGGCGTAAGGCGCAGCAACCAAATAGGAATGTCATAGGAATAACCTGCATTAAAACCATAACTCACACTTTTATTACGGTTATTTCAGAATATGTTGGATAGATGATAGGTGTATCAAAAGATGCTCCTAAGTTTAAAGACACAATCATTTTATCCAGTACATACTCAATTTTATCAGGAAGCCCATCACCATTAATATCCATAAAAGATTTATTTCCGTCAGATGTGGATCGTGCATAATTGGCTCCCGCTGTAATAGATCCAGCATTAAAATTATATCCTAAACCAAGACTCCAATCAGTAGAAGTTCCTGCGTTGAGTCCGTTGTTATTCCAGTTTTCAGCAGCTAAAAAACCGTATCCAGTATTCAATAACACCGTTCCGGCATCAGTTATTTTATCTGGTAATCCGTCCCCGTTAATATCTGCGTGGATCATTTTTGATTTATCGGTTCCATAACCCTGAGAAGCACTTACAGACATCGTGTTTTTTGCTTTATCAGCTTCTTTATCAGCAGCAGATTGTGCTGCTATTCTATTTGCAGCTTCTTTTCCTATTACCAATACTCCTGCACTTTTTGCTTTACCATGACTGTAACCCCCTCCATAATTTGGTCCTTCGGCAGTTGTTTCGGCATGGCTGAAATTATCTCCCAAGCTGAATACTTCATCAGAAATACTTCCAACTGGTTTTGTCAATTGTACATTACTTCCTCTGATATAATCCGGGAAACCATCTCCATTAAAATTGCCCATGGTTTGCGTTACATACGAATCTCCGTCTATAGATTTACTAAAGCCCATATTGTTAGGCCCTGCACCAATTCCAGCTCCGATACTTTTACTTTTACTTTCGCTGATCATGTCCAGTGCCGATGTACTTCCTCCTTCTAATTTAGGCAAAGAGAAGTCTGTATAATCTGCAATATCATCTTCTCCAAGTCTTGATGTTCCTATTATTGCACCTTTTATATAAATTGATTCTTCTAAACCTTCCCATTTTGCTTTTGTATAAGATGGATTTAAAGACACAAAATAATTCTCTGAAACTTCATACCCTTTGCCATCATAATTTTCCGGATCGGTGTTATTAACATCGGGCTCTGTAGCATAAGCGTCAGATTGTTTTAGTTTGGTCTGATCTATAATATTCGAAGTGAGGGTTCCGTTAATTACAAACCCTCCCCAGTTTCTATGGTACAATCCTAAGGTTCTTTCATCAGGATTTAAAAGGCTGTAAACACCAAAATCATCTGTAACAGCATTCCATACAACATCATCTGTAAGATCTGTAACATCTTTTAAGTCTGTCACCTGAACCTGAATATTAAGTGCATTTGCTTTTGGATAATTTCTCAGAATATTTACAGACAGCGGATTTGAAACTGTAGTTTCTACCTGAATTGGAATTCCTGATGCTGCATCGGGATAAACTACTGCATTATCAAAAGCATTGATAACTTCAACCAATGTTCCCGATATAAGCTTGTAACGTTTACGTGCCAGAAGGATATTATTCTGCTTAGCTGAAAGTATTACTTCTCCATTATAACTATCAACTGGCCCCGGAGGAAAAGCAGATGCCAAAATCAAATCCTGAGGCAGTATATTCAGTTTCACTTTTCCGCTAACTGTTGAAGTAACACCTGGTATATTGTAATTTCCTTCTCTTTTATTATATAATAAATGATACACTTCCATTGGTACTTCTTCGACTGCTGTACCCGGGTAAGAAGGAATGGTAATAGTTGGAGCAAATGAAATGCTTTGCCAGTTGATATTTGTATTTGTTTCTAAAGACAATGTCACCTGCGTATCTGCCTCAAAAGCAGGGAGGTTGACAGACGCTAAATCAAAAGTCGCAACATCATTCGCCCAAAAGTTTTTTTGATACACGATTACGGGAGGATTCGTTTGCCCCAAATAGGTTTTGGTAATCATCAGTCGGATATGATCGGATGTAACCGGTTTATTCAATATTCCTTTAAAGGAAACAGTTCCCGCAACAGGAATTACTTTTGATGTGTTATTACTGCTAAAAAAATCTGTACTTGCTTTATAGGTTGACAACGAATAATAAATTATCTTTTAAAATTACAGGAACATTAAAATCGGTTGTAACTAAATTATTATTGCTATCTCTGTCGAACTGTTTTACTTGAGAATAAGTAATAATCGGATCCCAGATAACCGCATCAAAATTTCCGTCTTTAACAGCGCTTACCCTAAAATATAGGCGTTCTCCCTTTTCTACAGAAATACCGTTATTTTGTTTCGTTTTACTATCATGATCTTTTGCAATTATAGCCTCATCCCATAGTAATTGTGTTCCTTTTTGAAAATATAAACGTACTCCATCTGCTTTGTCATCTCCTGCATTGTTTACATATTCTGCACGTGCTTTAATTTGTTCGGGAGTAGTTTCTTTGATTAACTGGTATTCGTGCGAAACTGAAATTATTCCTTTTACAGGAGCTTCCCACATTCGAACTACATCATGCAGGGGATTAGGTGCTGCCTCCCTAACAACAGGAGCATGTATTAACCTT
>NZ_JBXBAV010000104.1:0-21430 GCF_056783245.1 Flavobacterium sp. TC780
TTATGTTAACCTACTGGTTCGGTTGGTATTCCTAAGGTTAATACATGCTCCTGTTGTTAGGACGACACCTCAATCTAGCCTATTCTAAATTTAAATTAAATGAATCTAATGGGCTTCCAGGTCAATTTTATCAAGCATTAAAGATAAGAGATAGCCTAAATCTAACTTCGGGGATAATATTAAATAAAATGCATCTATCGGAGTATTTTTTTTATAAGAATGATACTTTAAAAGCGATACAATATTCTAAAGAAGCACTTAGCTTATCTCGGAATTCAAATAGATTGAGGAACATTTTAGATGCCCTAAGACAAATAGCTCTTGTAGATCCTGTAAAGGCATCGCTTTATTCAAAAGAATATATTCAGATAAACGAAAAACTGCAAAAGGAAGAAAGAAAGATGGAGAGAAATTCTCAATAGAATATGAAACAAATGAAATAAAAGATGAAAATACGAGTTTAAATATACAAAACAGAACTTTGATATATGTTTTTAGTATATGTACTTTATTAGGACTCTTCTTTTATGCATATTTGACTCAAAAAGCCAAAAATAGAGAGTTACTTTTTAAGCAACAGCAGCAAATTGCAAATGAAGATATTTATAATTTGATGATTTCACAGCAAAATACAATTGAAGCGATAAGGATTAAAGAGAAGAAAAAGGTAGCTCAGGATTTACATGATGGGATTTTGGGCAGAATGTTTGGAGTTAGGATAAGTTTAGATAGCTTGGATAAAATTGATGATGCGAGTGCTGCTGTGAAGCGAAAAAAATATTTGTTAGATTTAAGAGAGATTGAACAAGACATTCGTGAAATTTCACATGATTTAAACAAAGAGAAATCAGAATTGATTAATAATTTTGTTGCAATTGTAGATAAGTTATTGGAGAATCAAAAAGCTACTTTTGACACAAAATTAATTTCAAGTATCGATTCGAGTATTAGATGGGATTTGGTGAGTAACTCTATTAAGATAAATTTCTATGAATTATTCAGGAAGCATTGCAAAATTGTAATAAATATGCACATGCAAAAACAATAAAAATAGAACTCAAAAATGAGGTGAATCATTTGTCTTTATTAATAAATGATGACGGTGTAGGTTTTAATGTACATAGGACAAAAAAAGGAATTGGTTTGCAGAATATTTTTTATCGAACTAAAGAATGTAATGGGACTGTTGATATAAAATCTAATAAAGTAGATGGAACAATTATAGTAATTAAAATTCCAATTGATCAAAAAATTAACCTACACAATGATGACAATTGATAAAAATATTGAAGAAATAACCAAAAATAACATACTAATAGTGGATGATCACCCTTTTATAATTGAAGGGTATAAAAATGCAATTACGAGATATAAACCTAAGGAGTATGATTTTTTAATTACTCAGGCCAAAGATTGTAAGTCGGGTTATGAAATTATCATAGATCCAGTAACAGCAAGTTTTGATATTGCATTTTTAGATATAGTATGCCAGCCTATGAAGAAAAGGAAATATATTTCAGGAGAAGATTTAGCAAAGCTAATTATGGAGCATATGCCAAATTGTAAAATAATTTTGCTGACTATGTATACGGAGTTGCTTAAGATAAAAACAATTATTAGAACAATAAAGCCTAAAGGTTTAATCATAAAAAATGATCTGACATTTGATGAACTGCTTTTTGCTTTTGATAAAGTAATGAAAAACAATACTTATTATAGCCAGTCGGTTATAGAAATGTTGGAAAAATCACCAAAGACTTCGATAGAAATTGATCAGATTGATGAGCAAATTCTATTTTCACTTGTCTAAAGGAACCAAAACAGATGAAATTCCACATTATATTCCTATATCTTTAAAAGCAGCGATAAGAAGAATAGATAATTTGAAAGGATTACTAAATGTAAATGAAGGAACAGGGGATGATTTGGTTAAACAAGCCAGGATTAAGGGGCTTTTGTAAAAAAAACTATTTTAGTAAAAATGAAAAAGACATCTAAAAGATGTCTTTTTTTATAGAATAGATATAAGAATTATTCGCTTAGAGCATCCCATCCACGAGCTTTTAAGGCAATTTTTGTATTAGCACGTGTTACTAGGTGAATGCCTTCACTTTCTTGTGTCATATGGCCAATAATTGAAAAATTTGGGTTTGCTTTTATTTTTTCAAAATCCTCCATAGCAATAGTAAAAAGCAATTCATAATCTTCTCCACCATTTATTGCCACAGTGGTGCTGTCGATATTAAATTCTTCACAAACACTTATAAATTGTGGATCTAGTGGTAATTTGTCTTCGTATAAATTACAGCCTACTTTAGATTGTTTACACAAATGAATAATTTCAGAAGATAATCCGTCTGAAATATCAATCATAGATGTTGGTTTAATCTCAAGAGCGTGCAATAAAGTACGAACGTCTTTACGAGCTTCAGGTTTTAATTGACGCTCAATTAAATAGGTGTAAGCTCTAAATCGGGCTGAGAGTTTGGGTTTCCTGAAAAACTTGCTTCTCCCTTTCTAAAACCTGTAATCCCATATAGGCAGCCCCAATGTCGCCAGTAACAACTAATAAGTCGGTTTGTTTGGCACCATTTCTATATACAATTTCATTTTCATCGGCTTCACCAATAGCGGTAATGCTAATAATTAATCCTTTCTGAGATGAGGTAGTATCACCACCAATTACATCTACATTATATTCCTTGGCAGCATGCGTAATACCTGCAAATAATTCTTCTAGGGCTTCTACGAGGGAAGCGATTAGAAAACAGCAACAAAACAGTTATCTGTGTTGGCTTGGCATTCATAGCACAAATATCAGAGATGTTTACTACTACAGCTTTGTAGCCTAAATGCTTTAAAGGCATATAGGCCAAGTCAAAATGCACACCTTCAATTAATAAATCGGTAGAAACAACTACTTTTTTGTCTTTAAAATCTAATACAGCTGCATCATCGCCGATACTTTTTAAAGTAATTCCTGAGTAACATCAAAGTTTCGTGTTAAGTGCTCAATTAATCCAAATTCGCCTAATTGCGCTATGCTGGTACGTTGTGGGTTTTTATTTCAATCATTTTGTTGAGGTACTAAATTTCTAAGTTGTAAAGGTACAAGTTGTAAAGGTTTTGTCTAATTAAAAAGAAGCCCATTTATGAGGGGCATTTGTTTTAGGTAGAATTTGTTTGCCTTTTTGCATTTTTATGTCAATATAAAGTTTTATTAAAGAGAGAATATATGTAAATTTGCATGTATGTTTTTGTAAAACAATGATTTATGTTTTTATTTTGAAATAATTTTAAAAAATAAAATTACTACTGACAAACTGTTGTCACCGACTCAATCTACTTTTGAAGTAATAAAAAAAATCAAACTTTTAAAATTATGAAAACACTAGCAGCACAAGTTATTACTCCAGAAGATTTATTAAAACACTGGCAAGGTCATCGCGCATTAACACGTCGCGTAAT
The DNA here is from genome assembly GCF_056783245.1 of Flavobacterium sp. TC780. NCBI lineage: Bacteria > Pseudomonadati > Bacteroidota > Flavobacteriia > Flavobacteriales > Flavobacteriaceae > Flavobacterium > Flavobacterium sp. TC780. The sequence continues at coordinate 3,469 of NZ_JBXBAV010000104.1, forward strand.
TGAATTGTTTCCTGAAAAAGACTTTTTTGAATTTTCTATTGGTGGGATGCGTACTTTTTCTCAGTTAGCTGATGAACTTTTGGCCATTGCAGCACCAGCTCTAAAAAATATTGTAGAAAGAGAGAGTCAACCTTTTAAAGAAGGAGAAGAAAAATTAATCTTTAAAGCACAATATCTTGAAAAGTGGGACGAATCTACAGCAGAAATTAATCAGAATTGGGAGAAATTAACCATTGAAGATTTTAATGAAACCTTTAATTTGTTTGGGCAATATGAATTTCCGATCGTTCAGAACATCTTATATTTTATAGATAATGAAGTACACCACAGAGGACAAGGATATGTTTATCTGCGTGCTTTGGGTGTTGAACCTCCTTTTTTCTGGGAAAGATAATTAGAAGTAAATAATTCGTTCAATCATCAATCAAATTATATTTTAAAAATCAATTCTTATTCAGAAAAACTAAAAACAAATTAGTATGAGCTTAAAAAAAATAATGACAAATTATGCTGACTACAATTTATGGGTAAATCAACAATTTGTTAATTGGCTTTCTGTAAAATCAGACAAATTGCTTCATGAAGAAGTAGCTTCAAGTTATTCAAGTATTATCAAAACACTCAATCATATTTGGGCAACCGAAGAATATTGGTATTCGGTAATAGCAGAAACTTCAGAATTTGATAAAAGAGAAAATACAGAATTGATAACTAAAGAAATATTAGAAGGATTGGTAAACAGGTCAGCTCGTTTGTCTGAATTTATCAAATCATTATCAGAAGAAGAATTGTCCAGAAAAATTAAAATTGAGAACCCTTGGTTTCAATGTGAGTTACCAATATGTGATTATTTAGTGCAAGTTGTAAATCATGGTACATATCACAGAGGGCAAATAGTTACAATCGGACGCAATATTGGTATTACAGATGCATCAAATACAGATTATAATTTTTATAATGTTGTGCATGCACAACAATAGGGATTACTAATTTTAATAAGAATTGAAAGCTTCTAAAATGAAATCTCATTTTAGAAGCTTTTTTTATAAAAGTCTTTGTCTGTTAACTCCAATAACTCTAAAGTTCTCGTTTTCAATATTTCAGGTTCCAGGATTGTAGCGTAATCTCCAAACATTAAGAACCAGCGTGGAAAGCTGTTTTCAATATCACGGCACATAAAAGTCATTTCGATTTGATCATCAATTACTTTTTCGGAGATGAAACCATGGTATTTTCTTTCGTGAGATAAATATCTCGCTATCTTTTTATCAATCAGAATACGCACTTTGGTCAGTTGAGATAGTTTCATTTTTATTCAGATAAGTTTCAAGAGAATCATGTTCTAATGTAAAATCTTTTTCTGTTTTTTTTATTCCATGTACGCGATCTGTTCGAAATTGTCGGTAGTCCCTTCGTAAATGACAGTATCCTATAACATACCAATTGTTGTTATCATGAAAGATACCAACTGGTTCAATATTTCTTTCTATAATTTCATCTGAATTTAAAGCTTGATAAAAAAGAAGAACTTGCTTTTTTTCGGCAATACTTTCAAAAAGAAATGCTAACGTATTTGGTGATTTATCATTAAAAAGTTTTTCTGCAGATTGCATCAAAACACTTGACTCAATTGTAGAAACCCAATCTTTATCATCGCTTTTAAGAACGGATTTTAATTTATACATAGCCGAAGCATAATGGTTTCCTAAAGCCGTATCAGTAAATTTTTGCATGAGCTTTTCGGCTGCGATAAAGCTGCTAGCTTCTTCTCTGGTAAACATTATTGGAGGTAAACGATAACCTTCCATTAAGGCGTAACCAACCCCTGCTTCACTATAAATTGGAACTCCAGAAGCTTCAAGAGTACGGATGTCTCGGTAAATTGTTCTTAGACTTACTTCAAAACGATTGGCTAGTTCTTGTGCTCTTACAATTTTTTTAGATTGTAATTGGATAAGAATAGCTACAATTCGGTCAAATCGTTTGGGGGTTTCGTCGAGCATTTTTTTCTTTTAAGGCACTAAGGTTTTGAGATGCTAAGTTACTAAGGTTTTTGAAATTCTTAGCGATAGAAAACAATAAAACCCGACAACTTTCGTCATCGGGTTCAATCTATATTCTATTCTCTTTATTCTATCGTCTAAAGAAAAAAAACTAGTCATTCAATTTAAGTACAGCCATAAAAGCTTCTTGAGGAATCTCTACATTTCCTACCTGACGCATACGTTTTTTACCTTTTTTCTGTTTTTCAAGAAGTTTACGCTTACGCGAAATATCTCCACCATAACATTTTGCAGTAACGTCTTTACGTAACGCTTTTATAGTTTCACGAGCAATAATTTTAGCTCCAATTGCAGCTTGAATCGGAATGTCAAATTGTTGTCTTGGGATTAACTCACGTAATTTTTCGGTCATTTTTTTACCGATGTTATAAGCATTGTCTTCGTGAATCAATGCAGAAAGTGCATCAACAGTTTGTGCATTTAAAAGAACATCCAGTTTTACTAATTTAGAAGTTCTCATTCCTATCGGAGTGTAATCAAAAGATGCATAACCTTTAGAAACCGTTTTTAAACGATCATAAAAATCGAATACAATTTCGGCTAATGGCATATCAAAATTTAATTCTACACGTTCTGTAGTTAAATAGGTTTGATTGGTAATTTGACCGCGTTTTTCGATACACAAACTCATTACGTTTCCAACAAAGTCAGCTTTTGTAATAATTGTTGCTTTAATATATGGTTCTTCAACTCTGTCTAGTTTTGAAGGCTCTGGTAAATCTGATGGATTGTTTACTACAAAAGCCGTTTCTGGTTCTTTTTTGGTATAAGCCAAATACGAAACGTTAGGTACTGTAGTAATTACAGTCATATCAAATTCGCGCTCTAAACGCTCCTGAATGATTTCCATGTGAAGCATTCCTAAGAATCCACAACGGAAACCAAATCCTAAAGCTGCAGAACTTTCAGGGGTAAAAACTAACGAAGCATCATTTAATTGTAATTTCTCCATAGAAGAACGCAAATCTTCATAATCTTCAGTATCTACAGGATAAATTCCCGCAAATACCATTGGTTTTACATCCTCAAAACCGGTAATCATATTAGTTGTAGGGACTTTAGCATCAGTTAGAGTATCTCCAACTTTAACCTCTTTGGCTTCTTTAATTCCAGAAATTAAGTAACCAACATCACCTGCGGAAATTACATTTTTAGGAACTTGATTTAATTTTAATGTTCCAATTTCGTCAGCAAAATATTCATTTCCAGTGGCCATGAATTTAATTTTTTGCCCTTTTCTAATTTCTCCATTTTTCACTCGGAAAATAACTTCAATTCCACGAAACGGATTGTAATGTGAATCGAAAATCAAAGCCTGTAATGGCTCGTCAATATTTCCTGTTGGAGGTGGGATTTTTTCAATAATGGCAGCCAAAATATTTTCGACACCAAAACCTGTTTTTCCAGAAGCATGAATAATATCTTCTAATTTACATCCTAATAAATCAATAATATCATCACTAACTTCTTCAGGATTTGCACTTGGTAAATCAACTTTATTTAAAACTGGAATAATTTCTAAGTCGTTTTCTAATGCTAAGTATAAATTTGATATGGTTTGAGCTTGGATACTTTGTGCCGCATCAACAATTAATAGCGCTCCTTCGCAAGCAGCAATTGATCGAGAAACTTCGTATGAAAAGTCAACGTGTCCTGGAGTATCAATTAAATTCAGGATGTATTCTTCTCCTTTATAAGTGTACTCCATTTGTATTGCGTGACTTTTTATGGTAATTCCACGTTCGCGCTCCAAGTCCATATTGTCTAGCAATTGGGCCTTTTCTTCACGAGCAGTTACGGTTTGTGTAGCGCCAAGCAAACGGTCAGCAAGTGTACTTTTACCGTGATCAATGTGTGCAATAATGCAAAAGTTACGTATCTTTTTCATTGTTTATTATGTCAATTCTCTATGCGAGTTTAAGTGTTTTTTTTGTTGTAAATCTATGGTGTAGTAAAGCCGTGCACCTCTTCAATAATCTGCAAAGATAATGCAAAGTTTTGGATTGTAGAATCTAGATGTATTATTGTTGAAGCTTTAAGAAATAAAAGATGGATTTGGCTGTTTTTTATACCCTTATGTGTTTATTCTAAAATCTAAATTTGTATAAAAGACAACCTTTGTTATGTAAGAAAAGATCTTTTATTCGGTTGTTTCAGATTCTTTCTCAACACTGCTTTTCTTTAAGGTATCATACCAGTTTTCTATTGAAGGATAAATAAAACTAGCTACTTTCTGTATTGGATTATAGAATATTGATTTATCTAAGGTTTCTTTTTTTGCAAAAGTATGGTTGAAGTTTATTTTTTCAAAAAGAGTAAAAATAATACTCAGAATCAAAACAGTTTTTAGAATTCTAAAAAGACCTCCCCCTAATTTGTTAAGCCATCCTAATTGAGCAAAATCGGCAATACCGGTTAAAAATTTAGCTAATAAATAGACAGCAATAACCACTAAAATAAATGTCAATATAAATGCTGTAATCTGAATTGTATTTGGATTCCATGAAACATGTTTCATGATAATTTCTTTCATTAAAGACGAGAATTTAATTGCTAAATAAATTCCCAATAGTAGAGATATAAAAGAGGCAACCTCTACAAAAAGACCATTTTTGATGCCTTGGTACAAACCAAAAATCAATAAAGCACCTAAAATCATATCGAAAAAACTCATATTCTTAATTTTTGTTTAATGAATGCGCAAATATAAAAGAATTATCTGTTTTTTTAGGTTCAGAGATGCAAAGGTTCAGAGGCTTAAAATGTTGATGTTTTTGATTTTTAGGGATCAGTAGACAAAAGTATTGTCTTAAATGATTCCTTTTTATAGCGTTAAATCTATGAGTCTATACGTTTAATTTTTTAAGGTGTTTGGATTTGAAGTCCGTATCTTTGTAAACTAAATTTTATGACTTTTGAATTTATAATTCATTAATCCATAATCAACAATATAAATATGTCAAGAGACACACAACTTAAAGAACGCTGGGAACAGCTTGTAAATATACTTTCTGATCAATTTTCACAAGGAGAAAACCTTGATTTAGATTCCATAATTTATTTAATAGGGGTACAGGAGTTAGGAAAATTACATCGTGAATTTAAAAAAGATGAAAAATTAAACCTAATGCATATCGCTATTTGTAGGTTATTAGAGCCTTATGGTTTTTATGAATTTGAATTTTTTGACGAAGAAGGCTGGCCACATTATAAGGTAAAAGAAGAATTACCACCATTAAAAGCTGGAGAACAATCAGTTTTAATGAAAGAAGCAATTGTAAATTATTTTTTAGAAAGAAAGCTTATTGATTAGTTTTGTTAGTATTCAGTCGCAGTCGCAGTTTTCAGCGTGTGCTAAATTGTAAACTGCGACTGGACACTGGACACTGCTACTGAAAACTAGAAAGGAATGTGTAGATATGCAATGGTTGCCTATAAGCCGCATTATGCTTGTTTTAATTGTCGAAAAACATTTAAAAGAAGATTGATGTATGATATAGGAAGAGGAGAGAAATCTGTTCAGGAAGCAAAGTGCCCAGAATGTGGGGAATTAATGGCTAATATGGGACTTGATTTTGAATCACCTAAAAAAGATGATGTAAAAAAATGGGAACATTTAAAAAGTCTATATTCAGTCGGAATTACTTTCCATTCATGTGGATGCAGTGGGCCTGGCTACATTCCTAATTCGAAAGAAAAATTAATGGAATATTTTGAACAGTTAAAAGAGAAATATCTTAAGAATATTGATTTTTGGCGTTCAAGAACAGAGCCAGCTAATAAGCAGGAAAAAGAAAAAGATTATCAAAAAAATTGGCATGAATTAGGTAAAGTTTCATCTAAATCTAAAAAAGAAATTATTAAGAATCAGGAAGGAATAGATTTTTGGCTTGAAAGAGTGAAAGAAATAGAAAGTAAAATTAGCTTGATAAGATAATTTTAAATTGCTCATTTGTTGAGTATTATTAGAGTGAATTGTTTCTTGGGTTTTATCGAATTTGCTTTTAGACTGAACTTTATTTGTGTAGTTTAAAATGGTATTAGGGTAAAACTCTTGGAGGAATAGGAAACTTTAAATTTTAAATATTAAACTTAAAACAAATTACTTAAATTTGTAATCTCAATTATGGAATGGAAATGATAGATAAGATAAAAGAATATATTGGGGAAGCTCAAGCTTTTTCAACAGAAAATAAGGAAGAATTAGAAGCATTCCGTATTAAGTTTCTTGGAAAAAAAGGTGTTTTAAACGATTTTTTTGCTGAATTTAAAACTGTGCCAAATGACCAGAAAAAGGAATTTGGACAAGTTATAAATGCTTTAAAAACTGCTGCGGAAGATAAAGTAAAAACAATAGTTGAAGCTTTAGAGAGTAAAGAAGAAATTAAAGGGATTTACGGAGATTTAACTCGTGCTGCAGAACCAATAATTATTGGCTCTCGTCATCCGATATCAATCGTGAAGAATCAGATTATAGATATTTTTGCAAACATTGGTTTTAACGTTTCCGAAGGTCCAGAAATCGAAGATGACTGGCATAATTTTACGGCATTAAACCTTCCGGAATACCATCCGGCACGTGATATGCAGGATACATTTTTTATACAAACAAATCCTGATGTGTTGTTGCGTACGCATACTTCATCGGTTCAGGTGCGTTATATGGAAAATCATAAACCGCCAATTCGTACTATTTCTCCAGGGCGTGTTTTTCGTAACGAAGCCATTTCGTCACGTTCACATTGTATCTTTCATCAGGTAGAAGGACTATACATTGATAAAGATGTTTCTTTTGCTGATCTAAAACAAACATTGCTTTATTTTACGAAAGAAATGTTCGGGAAATCTAAAATACGGTTACGTCCATCATACTTCCCGTTTACAGAGCCTAGTGCTGAGATCGATATTTATTGGGGATTAAAAACTGAAACTGATTATCGTATCACTAAAGGAACGGGTTGGTTAGAAATTGGTGGTTGCGGAATGGTAGATCCAAACGTTTTGAAAAATTGTGATATAAATCCAGAAGAATACAATGGTTTTGCATTTGGAATGGGAGTAGAGCGTATTGCAATGTTGTTGTACCAAATTGGAGATATTCGTATGTTTTACGAAAATGATGTTCGATTCTTAGAGCAATTCAAATCGAATATATAATATAAGTTGAAAGTTATAAAGTCGAAAGTTTCAAAGTATGGAATTTTCGACTTTATGATTTTATAAGTTTAGACTAATATGAAAAAGGATATAATTATTCCAGAAGTAGAAAATGTATTTTTGGCAGTTGTTCAAGAATGGAGCGACGATTTTATGGAGAAAGTGTGGTATGCTTATCTTATAAATGATAGTGATTTTAATATTGATAGTGTAATGGTGGTTTCAAAAGCTTTTGGAACAATCGATGGCGAAATGAAAAAAACGTCACTTTTGCGTCATGCTTTTGTTGAAGTTCCAGCAGTTTCAGTTGTAAAAATTGAAATGGTAGAAAAAAGCCTGTTGACTTTAAACAACGAATTCATGGTTACTTATTTTATCGGTAATACTTTATATGATAAGAAGTTTATTTTCAAAGCACATTCTATTCATGAAGATTTTTCTGAAGAAGTGCCAATTCTATTCGTTGAAGGAATTATGGTGAAATAGTTTGTTGTTACAGTTTTTAAAAAATGTAAAATATAATTTCTATAAAAAAAGAGTCCAAGAAATAATTTAATTATTTCTTGGACTCTTTTTGCTGTTTTTACTGAAACTGAAAACCGTAACTAAATACTAATCTAATACATCAGTAAGTTTCTTGAAAACAGTTTTAGCATCTTTGCCTTCATATAAAATAGCATAAACGGCATCTATAATTGGTGTTTTTGCACCGTAGCCTTGGTTTAGTTTGTAAGCGCTTTTGGTTGCATAATAACCTTCAGAAACCATGCTCATCTCCATCATAGCACTTTTTACAGTGTATCCTTTTCCAATCATATTTCCAAACATTCTGTTTCTTGAAAAAACAGAATATCCTGTAACTAATAAATCGCCTAAGTAAGCTGAGTCATTAATGTTACGTTTCATTTTATGCACTTTTTTGATGAATTTCTTCATTTCACGAATGGCATTACTCATGATAACCGATTGGAAATTGTCGCCATAGCCTAAACCATGTGCAATTCCAGCTGCTATTGCATAAATGTTTTTAAGCATTGCAGCATATTCAGTGCCAATAATATCATCAGAGATTTTGGCTTTAATATAGTTTCCTGATAGGTTTTTAGCAACGATACTGGCTTTGCTCGGATCACCACATGCAATTGTTAAATATGATAATCTTTCAAGCGCAACTTCTTCGGCATGACAAGGACCAGTAATTACACCAATGTTATAATATGGGATGTCGTATTTTATATGAAAATGTTCACCAACAATTAAGCTCGTTTCAGGAACAATACCTTTAATAGCTGAGAAGACAATCTTATTTTCTAATGAAACTGTTAGTTTTTCTAGCTCAGCATGTAAAAAAGCTGATGGAATTGCAAAAATAATATAATCTGCATATTCAACCGCTTCATTTATATTATTGGTAAGTTTTAGTTTTTGAGTATCAAATTCTACCGAACTTAAGTAATTCGGATTGTGTTTGTATTTATTAATGTGTTCGATAGCAGCGTCATTACGCATGTACCACGAAATTTCAGAAAGGTTTACGCATAGCATTTTTGCAATGGCAGTTGCCCAGCTTCCACCACCGATAACTGCAAATTTTAAATTTTCGCTCATTTAATTATTAATTTTCATCAAAAGTACTTAATAATGCAGTAATAACACAAAAAAGAGCCCAATTAATGTACTGATTTTGGGTTCAATAATAAAAAATAATTTTTTCTACAATACACACAATAAGTTATTGATTCTTACGTTGTAGTAGTTTAAGAATTAGAATTTTAGTTAAAAAATGAATTTACAAATTGAGTTAGTTAGTTTTGTTTTAGTATTGTGAAAAGGCGTCCTTAAATAAGTTTAAGAACGCCTTTTCTATTTTATTTCTATTTTGAGAAACTTAATAACTCATTTCTACAATTGATTTTACTTTATCTAAAGTAACCAATTGGTTTTCTCCTAAACCTTTCCAACCTCTTTCTTCAAAACGATTTACTATAAAATCGGCTGTTTTATTATAGTCATCTGTATATTGAGATAGTTTGGTATCCATTCCCATAGTGTGGAAAAAAGCCACTGTTTGGTTGATAGCTTCTTTTGCAACTTCATCATCTGAACCTGTTAGGTTAAAAATACGTCTTCCGTATTGTGCTAGTTTTCCTTTTTTGGTTTCAAACATCACACGATATAAACTAGGACCAACAATTGCTAATGTTCTAGCATGATCTATGCCATATAAAGCAGTTAATTCATGACCAATCATGTGTGTTGCCCAATCGCTTGGAACTCCTTTTTGTATTAATCCATTTAGTGCCATAGTACAACTCCACATAAAGTTTGAAGCCAGTGCATAGTCAGTAGGGTTTTCAACTACTTTTGGGCCAACTTCTATTAATGTTTGTAAAATACCTTCAGCAATTCTATCTTGTAGATATCCTTCATGAGGATAAGTTAAGTATTGCTCCATTACGTGAGTGTAAGCATCTACAACACCATTTTGTAATTGTCTTTTTGGTAAAGAAGCAATAACAGTTGGGTCACAAATAGAGAATTTTGGAAATAAGGCACTACCACCAAAAGCTAATTTTTCCTGAGTAGCTTCAATAGTTATAACAGCACCTGAATTCATTTCACTTCCAGTTGCAGGCAACGTTAGAACGGTTCCGAATGGTACAGCATTTTCTTTAATCAACAAACGTTTCTGAAGGATGTCAACCGGATTTCCATCAAAATTTACTGCAGCCGAAATAAATTTTACTCCATCAATTACAGATCCGCCACCAACAGCTAGAATAAAATCGATTTTTTCGGCTTTAATAACTGCAACAGCTTTCATTAAAGTTTCGAAATGTGGATTTGGCTCAATTCCGCCGAATTCAACAATATCAAAACCTTTAAGATTATTGATTACTTGTTCGTGAATTCCGTTTTTAAAGATGCTTCCACCTCCATAAGCCAATAATATTTTTGCTCCTTGAGGAACAAGGTCTTTTAATTTTTCAATTTGTCCTTTTCCGAAAACTAGATTTGTCGGATTGTATAATTCAAAGTTTAACATAGTTTTTTTTAAGTTTCTGAGATGCTGAGTTACTAAGTTATTAAGTTTTTCCAATCTTAGTAACTCGACACCTTTTTTGTTAATATTTACTGCAATACTTAGTCTTTAAGTTTTTCAAGTCTTAGCAACTTAGAACCTTAGTGCCTTAGAATCTTATTTAGTTAATTTTTGTAATAATTTTTCAGCAACCAATTTTGATGATGCAGGATTTTGCCCAGTAATTAATAATCCATCTTCAACGGCATATGGTTCCCAGTTTGGTCCTTTAGAATAAATGGCGCCATCTTTTTGTAATGCATCTTCTAATAAGAACGGGACTATCTTGGTTAAACCTACAGCTTCCTCTTCGGCGTTAGAAAATCCAGTAACTTTTTTTCCTTTTACTAAATAATCACCATTTACTTTCACGTCTTTAAGAACGCCAGGAGCATGGCAAACAAAGCTTACAGGTTTATTCTGAGTATAAAATGCCGAAATTAATGCCGCTGAATTTTTGTCTTCGGCTAAATCCCATAAAGGACCGTGTCCGCCAGGATAAAATACAGCATCATAATCGGCAGGTTTTACATCAGATAATTTAATGGTATTTTTTAATTTTTCTAATAAAACTTTATCAGCATCAAATCGTTTAGTGTCTTCAGTTGCCGATGCTGGATCAGCACTTTTAGGATCTATAGGAGGCTGTCCACCAAGTGGCGTTGCTATAGTTATCTCAACTCCTTTATCTGCAAGCGCATAATAAGGAGCGGCAAGTTCTTCTGTCCAGAATCCAGTTTTTTCGCCTGTGTTACCCAGCTTGTCATGGCTGGTGACAACAAATAATACTTTTTTCATATGTTTTTTATTTACTTTTTGCGCAGTAGTTTTTGCGCAGTTTATAGTTAATGCGATAATAACAAATAGGGCGATTTTCTTCATAAGGTATTTTATTTGATACAAAATTAGAGTAATTGTGGTATTAGTAAAAATAAAATAAATTATGTTTGTGATAAATATATTTATATCATGGTTAGTTTAGAATGGTACAGAACGTTTAAATCGGTATATAAAAACGGCAATTTTTCTTTGGCTGCCAAAGAGCTTTTTATAAGTCAACCTGCAGTTAGTCAGCAGATATCAATGTTAGAAGCACACGTTGGTTATAAGCTCTTTAACAGAAAGTCAAAAGGAGTCGAGCCAACGGACTACGCTAAGTTACTTAATAATCTGATTATCGATGCTCTTGATCGCCTTGAAAATGTAGAGAATGGCTTTCGGGCAAAAGCATCTGATGCCAATCGATTAATATCGGTTGGGATTTCTAAAAATTTATTTGCTAGTTTAGGAAGTATTCTGATTTCTAAATTCGATTTTATAGATTTTAGTTTTCATGATAATGATACACTTTTTGAGTTAGTTGATAATAAGAAACTTGATTTTGCAATTATTACCAAGCAGTTTGATACGTTTGATACGATATACGAAATTGTTGAAAAATTAAATTGGTTATGGTTTCATCACCAGAGCTTGTAACAAATGAATTCAAGTTAAAATTAAAATCTAAAAAATTATCTGAAATAGAGCAGTGGCTTAATGAGCAAAAATGGTATAGTCATGATGCTCGAATTCCGCATATTAAATTGTTTTGGTTAAGTGTTTTTAATAAAAAAAGACCATCTATGGTGGCCAATTATATTATTCCTAATGAAAGTGAAATGCTAAGGGTGCTTTCTAAAAATAGTGGAATTGGAATAACATGGGATTGTAATGCAAAAGAATTGATTCAGGAAAATAAGTTAAAGCTACTATGGAATAGTAAAGAAATGCCTGGTATAGATGTTTTCTTATTGTCTGGAAAAAACAGTAACTTGAGTCCTATTTTTGAAACTATTGCTACAGAATTAAAGGAGGTTTTAAAATGATAATCACTTATGTTTATATTTGATAGAGGTTAAATCTTAATCAGTACAAATACTAGTTATATTTGTGTAAATTTTACGCATTAGAGTTATGATAGATAATCAAAATATTAGAGTTGCTGTTGATGCGATTGTTTTTGGATACCAAAACAATCAATTATATGTGCTTTTAATTCAACAAAAATTTGGAACTCAAGAATCGTATTGGGCTTTGCCTGGTGGTTTGGTAAAAAATGATGAGTCATTGCAACAAGCAGTAAAACGAGAGTTAAAAGAGGAAACTAATATTACGGTTACACACTTTGAGCAATTATTTACTTTCGGCGATGATGTTTTCAGGGATCCCAGAAACAGGGTTATTTCTGTAGCGTATTTTGCATTAGTAGATCCTTCGAAGTTAGTAATCAAAGCCGATTCTGATGCCGATAATGCACAATGGTTTAAAGTAGATGCTATTCCTGCTTTGGCATTTGATCATAATTTGATTTTAAATAAAGCGGTTGAACGTTTAAAAGCTAAACTTACTTATGAACCAATTGGGTTTGATTTATTGCCCGAAGAGTTTATGTTTTCAGAATTAGAGAATTTATATTGTACGATTTTAGAGAAAGAAATAGACAGAAGAAATTTTAGAAAAAAGATTTTAAGTTACGGGATTATCCAAGAAACAGATAATTTCTCTCCTAATAAAACAGGAAGACCTGCAAAATTATTTAAGTTTAATCAGCAGAAATACAGTGCTTTATTGAAAGAAGGTTTTCACTTTGAAATAAAGTTTGCGTAATTTTTACACAAAATAATTGTTGAACAAAATATTAAATGTATATTTGCGTATAATTAACGCAAACTAAAAAAACTATGATACTTAATTTAGACCCAAATTTCAGACCATTTCCAGGACAAAAAGAAATAGATTTTTAAAAGTTTCATTTTTTCAGGAGGAGAACCACATATCAAGATTAATCCTGATTTTGATGTCAATCAAAAAATAACAATTACACATAGATTAAATTCATTCAACGATTTTGGATTATTATGTTTAGCTGTTGACGCATTAAGAAGGATGGACGTAAAAGTTATTGATTTGTTTATTCCTTATTTTCCAGCAGCAAGACAAGATCGTGTCATGATAAAAGGAGAACCATTATCAGTAAAAGTTTATGCAGATATCATAAATGCAATGCAATTGAACAAAGTGTTTGTTTTTGATGCGCATTCTGAAGTTACTCCAGCTTTGGTAAACAATTGTGATGTAATTCCGAATCATACTTTTATCCAAAAAGTGATAAAAACAATAGGAAGCAATGTAAAATTGATTTCTCCAGACGGTGGAGCGTTGAAAAAAATCTACAAAGTTTCTGAATTTTTAGGAGGAGTTGAGGTTGTAGAATGTAGTAAAAGCCGTGATGTAAAAACAGGAAGATTATCTGGTTTTAAAGTTTATGAAGAAGACTTAAAAGGAATGGATTGTCTTATTGTGGATGATATTTGTGATGGTGGAGGAACTTTTGTAGGATTGGCTGAAGAATTAAAAAGAAAAATGCTGGAAAATTATATTTAGCGGTAAGCCACGGAATTTTCAATAAAGGTTTTGAGGTTTTAAGTTGTTTCGATAAAATATTCACAACAAACTCTTTCAAAGATTTTGAAGGAGAAAGTGTAGAAGTTATACAATTAAGTGAATTGATATGAAGTATAGTGTAGAAAAACTCATAGCAGAAAACCAAGATAATAAATATCTCTTTTTTTGGGGACATCAGCCAAATAAAGATGGAAGTATTTCTAAAACTTGTTTTAGTCAGTGGTGGTTAAGTTCATTTGAAGTGGATAAAGTGATTTACAAAACGGCAGAACACTGGATGATGGCCAAGAAAGCCGAATTGTTTAACGATAAAGAGGTTTTAGAGAAAATAATTAAAGCCAATTCTCCTGCCGAAGCCAAAAAGTTAGGTAGAGAAGTCAAAAATTATGATGATGCTGTTTGGTTAGAAAATAGATACGAGATTGTTCGACAAGGGAATTTTTACAAGTTCAGTCAGAATAAGAACCTAAAAGAATTTCTGATAAATACAAAGGATAGAGTTTTAGTAGAAGCAAGCCCAGTTGATCCAATCTGGGGTATAGGAATGGCGAGCGATCATAAAGATGTTATGAATCCAGCGAAGTGGAAAGGCTTAAATTTATTAGGATTTGCTTTGATGGAAGTTAGGGATGAATTGAAATAATTAGATTATGGAAATAGAAATTTGAAAACAGATATAACAGAAATTCATGTTGATGCAATTGTAAATGCTGCTAATACTTCTTTATTAGGTGGAGGTGGAGTTGATGGAGCTATTCATAGAAAAGGAGGAAAAGCTATTTTAGACGAATGTGTTCAAATCCGAAATAAACAAGGAGGCTGCAAAGTTGGAGAAGCTGTAATTACAACAGCAGGAAATTTGCCAGCAAAATATGTAATTCATACCGTTGGTCCAGTTTGGAATGGAGATGAGGAAGAAAAGTCGAAGTTGTTATCTGAGTGCTATAAAAACAGTTTAGAATTAGCGGTTCAAAATAAGATCAAGACAATTGCTTTTCCTGGAATTAGCACAGGGATTTATCGTTTTCCAAAGGATAAAGCGGCTGAAATTGCAATAAAAACAGTAAAATGTTTTGATAAAATCTCAGAAATAGATAAAGTAATATTTGTTTGTTTTGAAGAGGAGAGTTATCAAAATTATCGGGAATTATTAGAAAATTAAAAATTTCATAGAAATTATGAATGAAAAAACAGCAAAAAGCATTAGCAAATTCCTGAGTTTAGTACTTAGACATTCGCCAGAAACCATAAATTTAAAATTAGATGAGAATGGTTGGGCAGATGTAGAAGAATTGATTGCAAAATGCTCGAAAAATGGGAATACATTAAATTCAGAACTTCTGGATTATGTAGTAGAAAATAATGATAAAAAAAGATTTGCTTTTAATGAAGATAAAACTAAAATAAGAGCAAGTCAGGGACACTCAATTTCGGTTGAGTTAAATCTGAATGAAGCAGAACCTTCGGAGTTTTTGTACCATGGAACAGTTGGGAAGTTTATGGAAAGCATCAAAAAAGGACTTCAGAAAATGAGTCGTCAACACGTACATCTCAGTCAAGATAGAGAAACAGCTATTAAGGTAGGCAGGAGGAGCTCCGCAGATTTTAAGCGTTAGGATGGAGCCATGCCATTAAGACGGATTTAAATTTTATTTGTCTGAAAACAATGTTTGGTTAACGGATGAAGTGCCTGCAAAATATATAGAATTTTAATCATGAAAAGATCTTTTTTGGTAATTGGGAATATTCATGGCGGATTAAGAGCTTTAATTCAGCTTTTGGGGCGAACCAATATCCATGCAAATGATAGATTGATTTTCTTAGGAGATTATGTTTGATGGTTGGAGTGAATCTGCAGCAGTAATTGATTTTCTTATCGAATTGAATAAAACACATAGTTGTATATTTATTAAAGGGAATCATGATATTTGGTGTCAGGAGTGGTTACAATGAGGAAAGCCAAATAATATTTGGTTGCAACACGGAGGAACGGCGACTATAAAAAGCTATGAAGATTTTACTTCTGAGAAAATAGTGGAGCATTTGTTCTTTTTTGAAAGCATGAAAGATTATTATATCGATGAGCAAAATCACTTATTGATCCAGGATTTTCCTCAATGCATCGTCCAGAAAAAGAACATTATTCGAGTAATTATTCTTGGGATAGAACATTGTGGGAAATGGCTTTGACAATGGACAAGCGAATAAAAAAGATTCACTTTCATATCCCAAAAGATTATTGCTTTACGAAGAAATATACATAGGTCATACACCGACCTTACATTATAATATCGAAGTTCCTATGCAGGGTTGTAATGTTTGGAATATAGATACAGGAGCTGCTTTTCATGGAAAATTATCCTGTATAAGATATTGAAACAAAAACATTTTGGCAAAGCGATATAGTCCAGGAATTATATCCGAACGAAAAAGGAAGAAATTAAACGTATAAATTAAAATAATAAACCATGAACCCATTATTACTAACAGATGGTTATAAAGTTGACCACAGAAGACAATATCCAACAGGAACAACATTAGTGTATTCTAATTGGACACCAAGAAAATCTAGAATTGAAGGAGTTGATGAGGTAGTATTTTTCGGATTGCAATATTTTATCAAAAAGTACATCATTCAGGATTTTGATTTATACTTTTTTAAACAGCCAAAGGAAGAGGTTGTGAAAAAATATGCAAGAAGAATTAATAACTATTTAGGAGAAAACTTAGTTGGAACAAAACATATTGAAGATTTACACGATTTAGGATACATCCCGATGGTTTTTAAAGCATTGCCAGAAGGAGCAAGCGTTCCTGTTCGTGTTCCTATGTTTACGATGTACAATACAATACCAGAATTTTTCTGGTTAACAAGAAACATTTTCGAAACATTGCTTTCAGCAGTGGTTTGGTAGTGTACAACTCTTTTATTCCCGACAAATTACTAAACAGTTGTACAGAATTGTACTTGATAAATACGCACAAGAAACTTCGTCAGTTCCAGAGTTTGTAGATTGGCAAGGACATGATTTCTCTATGAGAGGCATGGGAGGGATAGAAGCGGCTGTAACATCTTCGGCAGGACATTTATTGAGTTTTGCAGGTTCTGATACTATTCCAACAATTGATTTTTTAGAGGAGTATTACAATGCTAATTCAGATGTTGAGTTAGTTGCTGGTTCAGTAGCTGCAACCGAGCATTCAGTAATGTGTATGGGGACGACTGAAGGGGAATATGATACATTTAAGAGATTGATTTGCGAAGTGTACCCTAAAGGGATCGTTTCTATCATTGCAGATACTTGGGATTTGTGGAAGGTATTAACGGATTATTTGCCTCGATTAAAAGGAGATTTGTTTAGAAGAAGGAAAAGTAGGTAAATCAAGCAGATAGTGGAGATCCTGTTGATATTATTTGTGGTAATCCAAACGGGAAAACAGAAGAAAAGAAAGGTGTTATTGAGTTAATCTGGGACGTTTTTGGAGGAACTACAAATAGCAAAGGATATAAAGAATTAGTACCTCAAATTGGGGCAATATACGGTGATAGTATTACTGTAGCCAGAGCAACTCAAATTTGTGAAAGATTAAAATCTAAAGGCTTTGCTTCTACAAATGTGGTTCTAGGAATTGGTTCGTTTACGTATCAATACAATACTAGAGATACATTTGGATTTGCAATGAAAGCAACTTACGGTGAAGTAAACGGCGAAGGAAGAGCTATCTTTAAAGACCCAATTACAGATGACGGTACTAAGAAATCTGCCAAAGGATTAATGAAAATTGACTTAGTAGATGGCGTATCAATTAACTGATAATGTTTCTTGGGAGGAAGAACGTAAAGGAGAATTAAAAGAAGTTTTTAGAGATGGTAAATTATTAATCGACCACTCATTATCAGAAATCAGAAATAACGTAAAAAAAGAAGAACTTACTATTAGCTAATCAATAAAGAAAAAGCCTAAATGAATTAACATTTAGGCTTTTTTATTTATATAATGGCGAGTTATATACAATTGTTTTTAACGCATAGAAACATAGTTTTTGTACTCTTAAAAATAGGCGTTTCACTTATTTTGAATGCACAGAGTTAGCTATGTGAGAGAAATATTTTTCTTTTTGCTTTCTTTTTAACGACACATAAAATCTATGTTTCTATGTGTTAAATAAGATTACAAGGTATGCCTGCCCTTTGCCAACAACAGGAGCATGTATT
>NZ_JBXBAV010000105.1:0-6376 GCF_056783245.1 Flavobacterium sp. TC780
AAGGTTAATACATGCTCCTGTTGTTAGGGAGGCAGCACCTTAAGCAATAACATGATAATTTTAAGTTTCATAGGATTTGATTTTGTTAGAATTGATTAATTAATTTTTGATTGATGATATCCTTTAAATACAAGTTGATTATTCTTGTTTGAAATTTATTTAAAGTTTCTATTAAGACTATTCTTTTGATTTTATGTTACAGAATTTGTGAAAAATAATAATTGTTTTTAAAATTTTTCTTTGTTTGTTAGTGTTTATCAGTGTTTTAATTTTATTATTTTTAACGAGTCTTAATTGTAAGCTTTGCTAATTAAACATTTTTTCATAGATTTTAAATCTTTTACATTTTCTGTAATTGATGAATAAGCCGTATATTTGCACACTTTAAAACTAAGTTTACATGTCATTATCACAAATTCTTACGCCTTCTATACAAAAAGCAATACAAGCCTTATTTGAAGTAACCGTAGATAAAATCGAATTTCAAACTACTAGAAAAGAGTTTGAAGGAGATATTACGATGGTTATTTTTCCTTTATTAAAAGTGATTAAAAGTAATCCTGTTGAATTAGGAAATAAAATAGGGAACTATCTTGTAGAAAACCTTCCAGAGGTAGCTCGTTTTAATGTGGTTTCGGGTTTCTTGAACATTGTTATTGCAGATACCTATTATGTGAATTTCTTTAATGGTATAAAAGATGGAAAAAAATATGGTTTTGTTGAACCAAACCCTTCAGATAAAGCAATCATTGTTGAGTATTCTTCGCCAAATACAAATAAACCATTGCATTTAGGTCACGTTCGTAACAATTTGTTAGGATATTCGGTTGCAGAGATTATTAAAGCTTCAGGTAAAAAAGTATATAAAACTCAAATTATAAACGACAGAGGAATTCATATTTGTAAATCGATGTTGGCTTGGGAAAAATTTGGAAATGGGGAAACTCCCCAAAGTACGGGTTTAAAAGGAGATAAATCGGTTGGGAATATATGTTAAATTTGACAAGGTTTATAAAGAACAAATCAACGAATTAATTCAGGCAGGTAAAACTGAAGAAGAAGCTAGAAACAAGCACCAATAATTCTAGAAGCACAAGAAATGCTTTTAAAATGGGAAGCTGGAGATGCGGCCGTAAAAGAACTTTGGGCAAAAATGAACCAATGGGTTTATGATGGTTTTGCTATTACATATAAAAATCTTGGAGTAAATTTTGATAGTTATTACTATGAAAGCAATACTTACTTATTAGGAAAAGATGTTGTTCAGATAGGTTTAGACAAAGGGATTTTCGAAAAAGATCCTGATGGTTCAGTTTGGATTGATTTAACTGATGAAGGTTTAGATCGTAAAATTGTACTACGTTCAGATGGAACGGCAGTTTATATGACACAGGATATTGGAACAGCAATTCAGCGAGTAAAAGACCACTCAGATGTTGGAGGAATGGTTTATACAGTAGGAAACGAACAAGATTATCATTTTAAGGTATTGTTTTTAATCCTGAAGAAATTAGGTTTTGATTGGGCTTCAAGCTTATATCATTTATCATACGGAATGGTCGATTTACCTTCGGGAAAAATGAAAAGCCGTGAGGGAACTGTAGTAGATGCCGATGATTTAATGCAGGAAATGACCGATACAGCTCAAGAAATATCTGAAGGCTTAGGTAAGCTAGATAGTTTTTCTGACGATGAAAAAGCTAAGCTATATAATACAATCGGACTTGGTGCTTTAAAATATTATATTTTAAAAGTAGATCCAAAGAAACGTATTTTGTTTAACCCAGAAGAGTCTGTTGATTTTGCTGGAAATACAGGTCCGTTTATTCAATATACTTATGCCAGAATCCAGTCGATTATTCGTAAAGCAGATTTTGACTTTGGTGTAACATTAACAGGAATCGAAGAGCTTCATGAAAAAGAAAAGGAATTGGTAAAACAAATCGAGCTTTTCCCGAGAAGTAATTCAAAATGCTGCGCAAAATCATAGCCCAGCATTAATCGCTAATTATACGTATGATTTGGTAAGAGAGTATAATTCTTTTTATCAATCAGTACATATTTTAGGAGAAGAAGATTTAACAAAAAAAATATTCAGAGTACAGTTTTCTCAGAAAGTTGGAGAAATTATAAAATCAAGTTTCAGTTTATTAGGAATAGAAGTTCCTGAAAGAATGTAAAAATATCAGAAATCTGAACACAAGAAAGGCTGTCATAGACAGCCTTTCTTGTTTAATCAATATTATAATACGGGTTTAGAATTTCGGCTAATTCATTTAGCCAATAAAGCCCGTGGTCTAATTCTTTGGTATGAAATTCTAATGTTTCATTTCTTCTAATTAAGGTTAATGCGATAACGTAGTTTAGGCTACGAATTAATTTAGCCATAGTTTCGGGAGAAATGTCCTTATTGAAAAATTCAGTAAGTTTTTCAGGGTTGTAGTTTGTCGCTACTGTGTGTTTTGCATTCATAATCTGATAGTTTAGAAAAATATAAACCCGTGCAATTTAGATGTTCTACGCCTATCAGAGCGTTGCAGTCCTTTCGGATACTGCCATCATACAACACGGGCAAAAGTTTTTTAGAAGTCATGATCTGATAGTTTAGAACTGCAAATATAAGAAAATCCGTGCAATCAACATGTTTTTCTTATCAATAAAAATAATTAAGCCAATAGCTTCTTAGCCTTGTATTTATATTTTAGTTTTGCTCATACTTGTTTTAAACAGTCTTTGTAAACCAAAAAAAAGCTGCCTAATATAGACAGCTTCCTTATTTTACAACTAACACAAAATATTTTATTTTTTTACAAACTTGTTGATGATTGCATCTGTTTCTGCTTTTGTAGCTGTTGGTTTTAAATCAAACAAAAGGGAATAAAGTGCTTTTCTATCTACTTTAGCTTCTAAGTTTAAGTCTTGATGTCTGTCAAAAAGAGTTTGCCATTTATCGCGAACATTTTTCCAAAGAGCATTGTTTTCCTTCCACCATTTTTGCCCAGCGATACATTTAATGTCTGCAACTTTAGTGTACACATCCATTCCTTTTTCTTGTGCTAGCAAAACATCTTTTCCGTTATCACCGCGAATCAACTTGATGTCTGCTCATGATTCCATCCTGTAGCAGTAATTTCGTGAATGTTTCTTCTTTTTAGAACATTATAATCATTACGTTTAGTTTGTTCTCTACGAGGCAGCGGAGCATCAGTAGTATTTACCCAGTAATCTTGCCCATCTACATGTACCCATGAAGAAGACCCTTCGTATCTTGGACTATCATCTACTTGATATACTTTTTGAGACCATTGCCCTTTTACGTCTTTTTTATCTAATTTTTTATATTTCCAGGAAGATCCTTTGTCAAATAAATACAAGTCTGTGTTTTCATATAACCAGTCTTGTCTCCAGTGTTTGATTATCATATCATCACTTACTATTAATAAGTGCTGCATTACTATTTTGTTAGGAGTATCTTCTAATAACTCTACCCACTCTAAAGCTGATTCGTGTTTTGTTTCTGAAGGCTTGTAAGTTAGAGAATCTTTAGGATACTGGAATGTTTCAGCAAAATTAAATTTCACTTCATAACAACCACACATCGATTTTATCGATTTAATATCTTGTTGTTTTTTCGATTCCTGACTAAATCCAAAATTTACTGATAACACCATAGCGGCTGATAAACAGAGGGTTTTTGTAATCATAACTAGTTTTTTTTGATTTAAAATTTTAGCAAATATATAAATTTTATTTAGAATGAATTAAAATAATTATATATTTGCCGAAGTTATTAAGACTAATTAAAAATAATGAAAATCAAAATCATCCTATTTGTTGCCCTTGTATTTTGTAAAACGCTTTCTGCTCAGCAAAAACAAAAAGATAGTATTCGTGCCAACGAATTATCAGAAGTTGTTGTTACGGGGCAATTTGAACCACAATCTATAAAGAAATCAGTTTTTAATGTGCGTGTTATTTCAAACAAAGACATTCAGAATTTGGCTGCCAACAATTTATCAGATGTTTTAAATCAGTATTTGAATATTAATGTAAGGCCAAGCGGAACAAGCGGGCGTTCTACAGTATCGTTGTTTGGATTAGATGCACAATATTTCAAGATTTTAGTAGATAATGTGCCTTTGGTAAATGAAGCTGGTTTGGGGAATAATACCGATTTATCTCAAATAAACTTGAATGATGTTGAGCAAATAGAAATTGTGGAAGGTTCAATGGGAGTAGCATATGGAGGTAATGCTGTTAGTGGCGTTTTAAATATAATTACAAAAAAATCATCAAAATATAAATGGAGTATGACAGCTTCAGTACAAGAGGAAACGGTTAAAGACGAATATGCGCTTTTTAATGAAGGGCGTCATATACAGTCACTTAAACTTTCTCACACTTTTAATAAAAATTGGTTTGTAAGTTTAGGAGCTAATCGAAATGACTTTAGAGGCTTTTTAGATGATAAAAAAGGGAAAGATTATATTCAAAATGATGAGTTTCGTGGATATAGATGGTTACCGAAAGAACAGCTAAATAGTACAGCTTTAATTGCTTATCATAAAAATAATTTTCGATTTTTTTACAAATTTGAATATTTGAAGGAAGATGTAGATTACTATAATACTACTGTACAATCACAATATGATCCTGCATTAGGCTCGTATAGATACTCAGATGATAAAAGATATTTTACTAATAGGTATTTTCATAATTTAAATGCTACTGGTAAATTGTTTTCACAATTGAATTATAATGTTTCGCTTTCGCATCAAAAGCAACAAAGAGATGTTGAATTATTTAAATATTATTTATTTACTAAAAATGAAGGAGATAATGTGACTACTAAAGATCAATCAATGGAAGTCCTTTATTCTACAGGAACTTTGAGTAATTTTTTCTCAGACAAAAAAGTTGATTTGCAATTAGGTTATGAGTTTGTAAATAATCAGGGCTATTCATTAGTTCAGGAAGCAAGTAATAAGTTTTCTCCAGTTCGTAAAAGACTTGAGAATTATGATTTTTTTGCTTCTTCAGAAATTATGGCAACCGAGAGACTTTCAATTCGTCCAGGATTACGTCTTTCAGCTCAATCAAAATTTAAGGATCAATATGCATCATCACTAGGTTTAAGGTATTTATTTGATAAAGGAATTGAACTTCGCAGCTCATATGGAAGTTCATTTAGAACGCCAACCTTTGAAGAGTTGTATTCAAAATTAATTTTTGACGGACATTTCTTTATTGGAAATGAGAAACCTATCTCCAGAAACCAGTAATTCTTTTGAAGCTAGTTTGAAAAAGACATCTTTTTTAGCTTCAGGTTTACAAATATCGAATACGTTGGCAGGAAGTTTTCTTGATGTAAATGATCGAATTGATATGGCTTGGGTAAGATCCAATCCAGATACAGGAAATCCAGAGTATCAATATTTTAATATTAGTAAATATAAAATGTGGAATTTATCTACAATGAATCAATTCAAAATAGAGAATTTGACATTCAATTTTGGAGCATCTTTGGTTGGTGTTTCTCGTAAAATAGAAAATCTAAAGTTTTCTTCGGATGATAAATTTTTATACTCATTTAACTTAAATAGTAGTGTTTCTTATTTAATCCCGAAATGGGAAACAACCTTTCTGCTTATTATAAATACAACGGAAAATCACAACAATTTATAGAGACTACTTCTGAATATGTCATTTCAGATATATCAGCAAGTAATTGGCTTGATGCATCTCTTCGAAAAAGTTTTTTAAAAAACCAGTTAGAAGCTACAATTGGAGCTAGAAACATATGTAATGTAACGAATGTTAATCAGACTAAAACAAGTCAATCAGCTGGGCATGCTGGGCCTTCTGATCTGATGCTTGCCTATGGACGCTCTTATTTTATAAAATTAGCATATAACCTTAATCTTTAAATATAAAATCAAATAAAATGAAAAAGACATTTTTACTATTATCATTCGCATTATTGACGCTTGGAGCATGTTCAAGCGATGACAACAATGATACAACTACACCTGTTGGTCCTTCTGTTGGACAAGTATTACAGCCAAGTGTGGGCGGGCCAAATCAGCCAAATCAGGTTTTTGTAGATTTAAGTACTGGAAAGATAGAGTCTGTGAATAGAGCGACATGGGATTTAGGATTTTCTAGTGGTTCAGATTTTAGAGTTGCAATCAACGGATCTGTTAAAATGGCTGTGAAAAAACTAGAAACTTCGGATATTACTTTGGTTCAGGAAATTAATTCTGATGTATCTGTTGGAGGAGGTGAAACTTTAGCATCTAATAAGGGCTGCCTCCCTAACAACAGGAGCATGTATTAACCTTAGCAATACGCAACCGAACGAAGTACGTCAAAAAAG
>NZ_JBXBAV010000106.1:0-20955 GCF_056783245.1 Flavobacterium sp. TC780
TTACATCTACTCGTTAAAGTTACGTATTGTTAAGGTTAATACATGCTCCTGTTGTTAGGGAGGCAGCACCTAGCTATGCACAAACCATACACTACGATGGCAAAGAATTTGAAGTTTCAAATGTAATTGCTTCGACTACCTTTTTAAATGGTGAAAAAGTTCTAAAAATTGAACGTGATCTAACAAAAATTCCATTCGATATAAACCATTTGGAAAAAACTGTTGACGAACCTACATTTCTTAAACTGAAGAATGTAGAATTTGAAAATGGTATAATTGAAATTAAAGTTTTGAGCCAATTACAAGATCCTTTACCTTTTAAGTTTTCAAAAGGTTTTATAGGGCTTGCTTTTAGGATTAATAAAGATAATAGTACCTACCAGTCAATTTATTTAAGGCCTAAAGCAGGCAGGTCAGAAAACCAATTAGAAAGAAACCATACTGTACAATACTATGCTTACCCAAACTATAAATTTGCTAAACTCAGAAAGAGGAATATAAAGGTCAATACGAAACGTATGCCAATATTGATTTAAACGAATGGATTACTATAAAAATAGAGGTCAAAGATAAAAAAGCAATACTGTACCTAAACGAACAAAAACATCCTTCGTTTATTGTAAATGAAATGTTAGGAGGTTTTAATGGCAATGGTGTGGCCCATTTGGGTAGATGTTGGTACAATAGGCTATTTTAAAGAGCTGAAAATAATTAAGACAAAATAATATGTATCGTTATTGATTGTTTTTTTGTTAGCGTTATCTATAATAATTTATAGTAAATTCTGAAATTCTTTTGGAGAAACTCCATATACATCACTAAATTTTTTTGCTAAAAAAGAAGAACTAGAGTAATTTAATTTATCTGCAACTTCTTCTTACTGTATATTGTTTTGTTTCTAAAAGTTTTTTAGCTTTTTCTAGTTTGCAATTATAAAAATACACTGCAGGAGATAATCCTAAAGTTTCAGTAAACATCTTTTTATATTTAGAAACAGACATTAATGCTTCAGTAGCCAAAAAATCAATCCCAGGAAATAATCCCTCATTATTTTTTTGCAAAAA
The DNA here is from genome assembly GCF_056783245.1 of Flavobacterium sp. TC780. Taxonomy (NCBI): domain Bacteria; kingdom Pseudomonadati; phylum Bacteroidota; class Flavobacteriia; order Flavobacteriales; family Flavobacteriaceae; genus Flavobacterium; species Flavobacterium sp. TC780. The sequence goes on from NZ_JBXBAV010000106.1 coordinate 1,065, forward strand.
TTTTCTAGAAACGATTATTCTTTTTATATCATCATTAACTACTTTGCCAAGGATCATTTTTTTTTTCTTTAACTGCTCTAAATAATTATTTATTAATGCATAAATAAGCGCTTTAAAATTCATCTCATAGAATGGGCTATCTAGTGAAATTTTTCTAAAATTATTTATTAAAATCAGGCTTTGGTAACTCATTCTATCTACATTGATAATTGTACTTTGTTTTTAGTATCCAAAATAATATCATCAGTAATTTTAGAAATTTTATTTAGATATTCTCTTAAAGTAGTTTTTCCTATGATAATACAAATACCATAGCATCGGTATCTTTTTTAACGATATAATCTATATCTGACAGACCGGCTATCATTAAGAAATTATAATCTAATTTTCCGAATAGGGATGGCTTCTTTATTCAAAAAAAAATCTACATCAGAATTAAATAGAATAAAAATGTAAAACTACATAATCGTCAATGGTATTATTCTTATGTTTAAGGAATAGCGTCTCTTATTAACTTACGTCAATAAGCATTGCCGTAAGTTTTTTCTTATATATTTAAAATAAAATACGTCCCTTTATATATAGCATTATCCCCCTTTACAATGCTACCATCAATAACACCTCCCATAGCATTTGCTATCACTTCAAATCCATTTGGATTACTATCAAAATCATGTTCAATTACTTTCATAACCAATAATTACATCTTAAATGTACATTACATTTAGTAAAAAATGTAATATTTTTTTATATAATTTTACACTCTTTAATTATTCATAAAATCCATGTTTCTATGTATTATATAAACGGCAGGATAATTTTTTCGATCAGCGTAGAAATAACTGCTAAAGAAGAACCTGTTTGTGCACTAGTAACAATAACCAGTTCATAACAAACTCTATAAGTAGTATCATGTCATACCTGGAGGCGTTGGAGATGTAATCAGATTGTTTAAATCTAAACCATACCTTGGCAAATACCTCCTATATTTGCTAAAGCTGGCGCTACATCTCCCGCTTCACATGCAAAAACCAGTTTGTTACTACTGGTAAAACTTCCGAGGATTTGCCAAAATTCATTAAAATTACGATATATCTAGTCCTGAGAAAACGATACAGATTATTAGGAAAGATTTATTTTTTCAGAACTGATACAAACTAATCTTTATATTATTTATAAAGCATTGGAATTATTTAAACAGAAATCGATTACCGAACCACCTAGTGCTCCGTTATGTTTAAATGTTAACTCAGTAAACCATTCTCCACCTACAGTAATATTTCCCCCTATTGCTACTTTTCCACTGAAATTCATTTTATTATCAGTTATCTTAATATTCTGTTGGCAAGTACTATTGACTTTTAGCTGAATAGGTTTCTTGGCATTGGTCGTAAAGCTAAACTCTTCTCCAGCATCTGTTGCTGTAAAAACAATTCCTACATTCGTTACAGGGCGTGAAAAAACAATGGTTCAGATTGCTAGAGTCATTCCACTCCCTACCCAAAAGAATTAGCACTTGTTGAAGCATTACAAAAATTAAAACTCTGGCTTATAATTGGTATATTAGTATAAGTAACCGCCACTTCTTTTCCATTTATTATGTGTTTACCATTTAAAGTATGGTTTAATTGATTCTCTACATCACAAGTAAGATTCGTTATCAGTGGAACTTCAATATCCATATGATTCTTAGCCACAACAATAAATTCACAAGTAGCCCCTGCTATATTCAAAGAAAACTTAGCTTCTCCATCAGCAGAAGGAGTTCCTGAAATAGAAAATACCAGATTACCAGAACCCTTGTTAATAAAACCTGAAGAAAGAACAGCCGTTAATCCGGTTAAATTTGTTGATGAAATAGTAATCTCTCCTGGATTTAAAGCCTCTCCGGATTAGAATAAGGAATGGAAGCTGCTAGTTCCTGCAGCGATTGGGTAATTAGCAATGATCTCTTGATTTAAAACAACTGAACTACATTCTAATTTAATAAGAGTAGGTGCCAAAATACATCTGCTCCATTCTGAGCCATTAAAAAATTTAATACAATTCTGTTTCAAATCATAAACAATAGTTCCTTTTTTATATTTTTACCTGTAGGGTTCTGGGTGTTTTCTGCTTGATCAACATGAGGAAGTACTAAGCCCCAATTATTGTTAGGAGAATTGATATCGGGCTCCTTCTGGTGTATGAGTACCGATGCCACTCTGAGAAAAAACAGCAATAAAAACAAATAGATTTAATCCAGTAAGTAATTTCTTTATCATTCCTTTTAATTTTATATTAGTCCGTTTTGCTACCTATGTCCTAACTATGTTCTAATTTGAAAGCAAAAATAGACATACCCTTTTTTTAAAATAACTACTTAAAACCACAAAAGGAACACAACAAGCCATAATATGCTTTTATTTAATTAAAGCAATCTAGCTAATGGAGCCGTACTTTAAAAATCATAAAGTCAACTGAACAAAAAAATCCAATCATATTATTGATTGGATTTTTTTATTAGGACACAAGTTGTCGTTTTATAAAAGTAACTTATGATAGCATAATAACACGTATTATATGTAATGCAGCAACAGAAAAGGTTTCAGAGTATAGTCTTTTCACTAATTATATATCATTCTTTAATTCTCTCCTCTAAAGCTATTACTTGATTTTTTTGGAAATTAATTATAATTTCCAAAAAAATCATAATATGCTGCTGTTTGCCAAGGTATTATAATTAAGACCGTTGCTACCATTGGATAGGCCCAAAGTCAAATCAGTATCTTTAGCTCCTGCTATCTTAAAATAAATAAGGTCACCAGCTTGTCCAGATGCCGTTAAATTTATAGAATAAGTATAATAGTTGTAGTATAGATTTACTGGGTTAACCAGGGTTAATTCTGCAATGTCTAATAATATATCAGTTGGTCGTCTGATGGTGCTTTTCCACCTTGTTTTAATGCACTAATGAAAAAAGGGGTAACATTGGGAGAGGTTCCTGTACTGAACCATAGAAACGGAAAGAAAAAACATCGGTTCCTGTTTCTGGTAATTCTATACTTTCTATTATGACATTATCATCTTTTCATCAGTTTTATTTATCATTTTTTGGCCATACTACCCGTTTTACAACTGATATTATTGTCTCTATGAGTAAAACTATAGACCTGTCCACTGGCAGGCCGTATAGTGATAGTATCGGTAAAATTTATAGAAGCAACAGGATTTTTGCTGCTGTTATTGAGCCACAATTGTTTAGCTTCTGTATTTAGAATGTTTCCGTTAAACATACCAATCGAGGCAGATACGCTAGTTGTGTTGGGTGTTGGTTCCTGATTATAAACATATTCTATCGTATTGCTTCCTTCATACAACTTAACCTGAAAAGAGATTACGGCCGAAGTTGCATTACAGTACCATTTCCAGTTCTTCCATTCGGCAATAAAGATTCTATTGGGTGCCATACCTATAGTTTTGTATGAAAAAGTACCGCCTTCTCCATTCAAATCATCCCATAAAGGAGCCAATAAAGTTAAATTAGTATAACGGCTCAATGACAATATATAGCTATCATTAAACTGGTCAACAAAAGGATTATTAAACGAGAGCGTTCCATTAGAACTGGCATAAAAATCAGAGTAAAAATCACCTCCAAATTGAAAAGAAAACCCTATGGGCAGCATACTACTCACTCCCTGATCAGCACTAAGAGCAGGAACAACTGTTCCTCCGTTAAGATAAGTATAGGCAACGCTCCCACTGCTAAACCCATACGGAGTATTCCTATTGATTTGCCTCGCTTCCTGTGCAATACTCTTTATTGGAGATAGCGCTACAAATAGCACTAAAAAAATCAACCTTACTTTATTGTAATTGTATAAAAGATATTTCATCAAATAAATGCTTCTATTAATAGCTCTAACTTTTCACTTAATGTATGACTGCCATCAGTATTTAAATAAAAACTACATCGATTCAACATTTAAATTATGCTACATTATCCTAAAAAAATATTCATAATTTTTGTGAATGCAAAGTATATACTAAATAAGTAGAGAATAAAATATAAGGGTACGCACATCTACCCAATAGTTTTTTTTTAGAATAATTATCTAAAAACAAAGGCGTTTATTTTTTAATACCAAGTGAATTTGCGTAGCTAAACGGTCATAAAATCAAAAAAAATGTGATTTTAAACTTGTAGAATGTTTCAAAAAAAGGCATTTAACAGCAATATCGTCAAAAAAAAAACCTAATATCACTATCGGAGAATGTAAAAGAAATCTAGCTCTTTTTGTATACTTTAATTATATTAAAATCTGGGAGCAAAAAACAGTATTTAAAAAAAACTATCTTACAAACAAAAAAATCCAATCATAGTATTGATTGGATTTTTTATGGGTACAGTGTTAAATAAAAACGTAATAAACGACAATAGAAACATAAATTTTTTACTCTCAAAAAAACGTTATAGATTATACTTTCTCTCAATAACTAATTTTAGATCTGATATATGTGTTCTGAGCTATAATTTCATCTAACTGCCTTAAAAAGGTTTTAGCTTCATCTATTAAAGAAAAGGCCTTATTCATGACACAAAGGCCTTTTTTAATCAGACGATATATATCTTTTATTTTTTAGCTTCTAAAGCTTCAATTCTTTTTAGAATAAGATCGTTTTTTATTTTCAATTCTTTATTTTCTTCAGACAGTTCCTGCATGGCTTTAATCATGGGTGCCATTAAATCAGTATAACGTACAGAGAGCATTTTATCTTTAGTACCGTCTTCCTGAACAAGACCAGCATCTTTATAATTTACTGTTTGTAGTGTTTCCTGCAACTCCTGTGCAATAACTCCCCATTCTTTAGTTTTTAATTCGTTATTTTTACGAACATACTCTACAGGATGTAGCTTGTTAATAAAATCCAGTCCCAAAGGCATTGTTTTAATATTTTCTTTATAGCGTTTATCTGAAGTTACGGTTAAAGCCACCTGAGCAGACAATTTGGTAATATCAAAATTTCCAAGCCTTATTTCATTGCTGCTACCTACTCTAGCTCCATTACCTATTGCTGTGGTATTTGTAAACTCAATTGTATTGTTATCTATCATTCCTGCATCATACCCTATTGCTGTATTTCTATCTCCTGAATAATTATAGTTAAGGGCACCTATCCCCAAAGCAACATTATAAGATCCTGTTTTATTAAGAATAGATGAATTGTCTCCTATAGCAACATTATAAGATCCTGTTGTATTATTTAGCATTGTATTCTGTCCTGCAGCAAAATTATAAGATCCTATTGTGTTAGAGCCCAATGCCCCAGTACCAGTAGCAATATTATGCTCTCCTGTTATGTTAGATTCTAATGCCGAATACCCACTAGCAATATTACCACTTCCTTCTGTATTAGAATACAATGCGCGGAGCCCTGTAGCAATATTACCAGATCCTTTTGTGTTAGTATACAATGCAGAGTTCCCAGTAGCAATATTATTATATCCAGTGTTAAAATACAATGCCTTATTTCCAGTGGCAATATTATTAAGTCCTTCTTTGTTAGAGAACAATGCTTCATTACCAGTAGCAATATTACCAGACGCTATGTTAGAGTATAATGCCTTTTCTCCAATAGCAATATTAGAATCTCCTTTTACATTAGAGTACAATGCACCAACCCCACTAGCTATATTACGAGCTCCCGTTATGTTAGAGTATAATGCAACACTCCCAATAGCAATATTACCAACTCCTGTTATGTTAGATTCTAATGCTGATCTTCCACTTGCAACATTATCTGACCCTGTTAAGTTAGAATACAATGCTCTGTATCCAGTTGCAATATTATTATCTCCTGTCTCGTTAGTATACAATGCCTCCGTACCGGTAGCAATATTATAATTACCCTTTGTATTAAAGTACAATACCTTGGTTCCAGTGGCAATATTATTGGTTCCTTCTGCGTTAGAGTACAACGCACTAACACCAGTAGCAATATTATGCCTTCCATTTGTATTAAGATATAATGCTTCCTTACCAGTAGCAATATTATTGCTCCCTGTTTTATTAAAATACAATGCACCATCCCCAGTAGCAGTATTATTGCTCCCTGTTGTGTTAGAGGACAATGCCTTGTTTCCTGTAGCAACATTATTGCTCCCTGTTGTGTTAGAGTACAATGCTTGGTTTCCTGTAGCAACATTACTATTTCCTTCTGTATTAAAGTACAATGTACTATCCCCAGTAGCAGCATTAAAGCTCCCTGTTGTGTTAGAGTACAACGCCTTCTTTCCAGAAGCAACATTATAACTCCCTGTTGTATTAGAGTACAATGCTTGGTTTCCTGTAGCAACATTATTACTTGCTGTTGTGTTAGAGTACAATGCTTGGTTTCCTGTAGCAACATTACCATTTCCTTCTGTATTAAAGTACAATGCATTACTCCCTGTAGCAATATTATCGCTTCCTGTTGTATTATTACGCAATGCATTATCTCCATTAGCAACATTGTTTTTTCCTCTTATGTTAGCGTACAACGCTCCTCTCCCGCTAGCAATATTATTAGATCCTGTTGTATTAGAGCTCAATGCACTAGCACCAGTAGCAATATTACCAGATCCAGTTGTATTAGCCATCAATGTTTTTACACCTAAAGCAATATTATCAGATCCTGTTGTATTAGAGCCCAATGCCCCAGTACCAGTAGCAATATTATTAGATCCTTTTGTATTAAAGCTCAATGCCCCAGAACCAGTAGCAATATTACCAGATCCTTCTGTATTAGAGACCAATGCCCTAGTACCAGTAGCAATATTATCACTTCCTTGATTGTTCCTTAATGCATCGTACCCCATTGCAATATTATCCATCCCCTGTGTACTCCACATCAATGTGTTGCTCCCTATAGCTACGTTATTACTTCCTGTCATGTTTTCACGCAATGCATTGCTCCCAATACCAGTATTACTATTCCCACCTATATTTTTTTGCAATGCTAAGTATCCAGTAGCAATATTATTCTCTCCTGTAAGATTACTCATTAATGCATTAAGACCAGTAGCAATATTATGGCCTCCTGTTGTGTTAGCTGCCAAGGCATTAGTACCTAATGCCACATTATTTATTCCTGTATTTTTTGTTAAAGCATTTACACCAAAAGAGGTATTAATAGCACTCAGTTTACCCGCCTGCACACCTTTTCTTTTAAAAACAAGATCCACATCATTTGTAGTTCCTATAAAATCAGTTGACTTAACATCATTTCCTGTAAAACTCCAAAATATGATAGGTGAATCTGAATCTATTATTTGTATCCATTTTAAGGTTTGCATATTCCAGTAGTAATAACTCGGAATTACATCACTCGTAGTTGCTGTATTATAAACTGTTAAATAATTAGCTGGTGTAGGTATTGTGGTAACATCTGTAGTTCCTGTAAGTGCTACACGGGACAACAAAACTCCTTTATTAGTAAGGCGAACATCCAAAGCTGCTGAAGCATCTGGTGTGGTAGTTCCAATCCCAATTTGGGCATTTGAGCTATAAGTTATAAAAACGAAGGCAAAAAGTAGAATTTTATTTATCATAGATTCTATTTATTTAGAAAGTTAGTACTTAGTTTTATTTAATGAAATATAACAGGATATCAATTAAATAAAAACTACATTGATTCAACATTTAAATTATGCTACATTATCCTATAAAGAATATTCATAATTTTTGTGAATGCAAAGTATATGCTAAATAAACAGAAAATAAAATATAAGGGTACACACATCTACCCGCTTATTTTTTTAGAATAATCATCTAAAAATCAAGGTTTTGATTTTTTTTTATTTTTAATATTGAGTGAATTTGCGTAGCCAAACAGTCATGAAATCAAAAATGGTACGATTTTAAACGTGTAGAATGTTTCAAAAAAAGGCATTTAACAGCAATATCGTCAAAAAAATCCCAGCACATACCTGAATTTAATTAACGATAGAATTGTTTATGATCTGGTATTTATTTCCAAAATGACCATTCAGTGCCATTATAAACACACATCATTTTTTTATTTTTATCATAACAAATTGTTCCTGCCATAGGCTTAATAATATTTAAATGTGGCGAAGCTACTTTAGGTAGTATTAGAGCCTTATCAGTTGTTTCTAATACAAGTACCCCTTTACTGGGCTACTCAAAGCGCCTACAACTGTTCCTCCGGCTACTTCTGGAATTGCATCTTGTTCTGTTAAATTTACTGCTCCGGCATGTATAGACAAATCAACCCAAGCAGTACCATTATAATACATCACTTTTTTTTCAATAGCATTATAAATCAAAACTCCTGGAGACAAAGCTTTTCCTGTAGGTATTGTGGTTACCCAAGGTAAAACGATTCCAGCCTCCCATTCATCTCTGAAATCTACAATTCCCGATCCATCTACTTGGTGTTTACCAATAGCCATTTGGGCATTTGCTGTTAATCCTACTCCAAGATAGGATTATAAATACTATATTTTTCATTTTTTATACGTTTAATTTATATACTTATTTACCCTATCGTAAATTATTTTCAACACATAGCAACATAGCTTTTTTTTAACTGTATAGTAGACGTTTCACTTATTTACATAACGCATAGCTCTACTATGTGAAAAAAATGTGTTTCTTTTTGTGTTCTATAAATTTATAGAATCTATATAGATTAGAATTTAATAAATCATATTAGATGCTACCTCTCTTCTAAACTGAAAGCAAAATTACATATACTCCTTTTATTAAATCTGAAATTAAAGCCATAAAATTAGCACAAGAAGCCTTATTATTAGCATAAGAGATAATCATAAAAACATAGCTTTCTTTAGCTCAAATTAGGCGTTTCACTTATTTATAATACACATAGGTGTTAGATAAAAAAGCAAAAACAAACTACAATTCAATCAGCTCCATTAATTATTGTCAACACATGTTTGCTCAATACAATTCCAACTGATACCGTTGTACAATTTTAAACAATTGCTTGGCCGTATCAAAAACAAGCATCCCTTCAACGGGAACCGCAATAGCTAGTTTCTGGCGAAACAATTCTACTAATCACAAAACCTTTTTCTTTAGACTCTAAAACTAAAGCTCCGTTTCTTGGATTTATGGCAGGATGATTTTTTCGATTCAGCGTAGAAATAATTGCTAAAGGAGAACCTGCTTCTGTACCTGTATCAGCACCAGGTCTATAACAAATTCCACAAGTAATATCATCATTAACAACAATAGTCGCAGCAGGAGAATCACAATCGTATTTTACAGAATGATAATAGGCTGTATACGTGCCTTCTGTATTGACTGTTGAAGAATCTGTAACGATTTCGTTTTTTGAATCTTTCCAAATTATAACTGTACCTGGAGGCGTTGGAGATGTAATCAGACTGTTTAAATCTAATACCATACCTTGGCAAATACCTCCCTTATTGGCTAAAGCTGGCGCTACATCTCCCGCTTCACAAGCAAAAACCATTTTATTACTACTGGTAAAACTTCCTGGAACCCTTCCAAAATTCATTGAAATTCCCATACCATTATCTGTATTAGGATCAGGATCTATCGTATTTTTAAAAGTCATTTCAGTTCCTAAATCACTATTTAATAAGCTATAATTAGCAGAAAAATAACCACTCCACGGTATACCTTCTAAAAACTCAAAAGCTTCAAACGAAGGTTCTCTTTTTACTCCAACCACCAAATTAGGAGCTGTTCCAAGAACAAAACCTGGTCCACTATCAGATCCTTGCAAATAAGTATCCCAGCCATGTGCCAATTTGACTTCTTCTGTATTTCCTTCAGGTATAATTACATTATAATCCATAAAAAAATCATTCTTTGGGAAATCGTAAACATATTTTACTGTTAAATAGTACCTTAAACCATTTTTAACAGCCGTTAATTTAATTTCATTAACAAAATGTCCTGGAGTAGATTCGATAGCTCCTTGTTGTGTACTACTTACAACTTCCAATCGATTATCTGAGCCATATACAGGTACTAATGAACCACCTGTGAAATAAGTATCTCCCACAGCAAGCACTAGACCATGAGTACGTTCCCGGAACTTGATATGGATCGAAGTGCCATATACTAAATTATCACCACTACCATATATCTGACCTTTTCCATTTCTTCGAATTTGCATATTTGCAGTACCAGATAGAATAATCTTAAGCCCATCATTTGCATTTGTTCCCCCTGTTGGGTTTATTATAGTCTGTCCATAATAAACAACTCCATCACAACTAGCATCAGTATCATTACGGGTAAAACGATATACTTGTCCGCTTGCTGGACGTACATTAATAGTATTGGTAATATCTATAGATACGACTGGGTTCTCACTAGTATTATTGAGCCATAGTTGTTTCGCTTCTGCATTCAAAGTGTTGTCGTTATATATACCAATAGACGCTGATCCTGGCGTATTGGGTGTTGGTTCCTGCTTATAAACATATTCTATAGCATTGGTTCCTTCATATAATTTAACCTGAAAAGAGATCACAGCCCAATCCGCAGTATAATTCCACTTCCAGTTTTTCCACTCCGCAGTAAAGACCCGATTAGGAGCCATACCTTCCGTTTTGTATGAAAAAGCACCTCCTAATCCATTTAAATCATCCCATAAAGGAGCCAATAGTGTCAAATTAGTATAAGGACTCAATGTATAGCTACTATTGCTTCCGTCAAGAAAACTATTGTTAAAAGATAACGTTCCATTAGAGCTAGCATAGAAATCAGAATAAAAATCACATCCCAATTGAAAAGAAAACCCTATGGGCAACTTGTCACTCACTAGATCATCAGTACTAAGGGTCGGAACAACAGTACCTTCATCAAGATAAGCATAGTCACGACTCTCACTGCTAAAAGTATAGGGCAAATTATTTTTTTTTCGAGTAATAACCTGTGCTTCCTGCGCAACACTCTTTACAGAAAATAACACAACAAACAGCACTAAAAAAAACAATCTTACTTTATAATTGTATAAAAGATACTTCATAAAAAAATTAATATTACTAACTCTATTTTCAAGATTATAAAAGTGAGTAATTGTTAGTGTTTGGGCTACGTTCTAATTTGAGCTGCAAAACTACATATGCTTCTTTCTTTTACTTTTTAATAAAAATTATAAAATTAGCACCAGAAGACTTAATATATTTCTATTTGTTATGCAAAAACTTGATACAAACTCATTGAACAAAAACATTTTAACACATAGAAACATCGTTTTTTAATTGTATAGTAGGTAACTTATTTACAAAACACAGGACTGTGCTATGTAAAAGAAACACGTTTCTTTTAATATCCTTTAGCCATATATTAAGAATCTATGTGTTAGATGAAAAACTTCAATTCTATAGACTTCAATTAAAATTATATAGCTAATAAAATAATCTGTAATATCTTAAAACGCATAAAGCGATATAATAAAAAACCTTCGAATCAATATGATTAGAAGGCTTTGATCAGGAATAAATAGTTATTCTTTAAGTAAATTATGTATTATCAATTTTAGGAAAAACACCAAAGTGTTTTCTATAAACAGAGGAAAAATAAGCTGTATTATTATAGCCTAATGTATATGACAAGTCGCTAATTGAGTTAAAATCCCCATTTTCTAATAGTTCTTTGGCTAATTCTAATTTTTCAATTTTAAAAAATAAAGCGGGGCTTTTTCCATATATGTTTTTATACAAACTTGTAAATTTAGAAACCGACATATTCGCAATTTCAGCTAATCTAATTATTCCTGGAAAAGGCATCAAAAGATCAGCTAATAAAAAATTCTGACTTTTCATAACAGCCGCAACATCTTTTTCAAGCAATGATCTCATAGTAGAACTATCATCTCTTAGTCTTTCATAAAAATAAGCCAGTAAATTATAAGTGGCATTTTTTAAAAGAAACTCATAATTAAAGTCCTCCATATTGTGCTGCTTCAGATCATGAAGTACCACTTTGCTCCTACTATCAATATGACCGTAAAAAAATATTTTTTTCTTATTGTTATCAAAAAAAAATTTGAATTTTTTTTCAATCTTTTCTTTTTCGAAAAAAGCTTTAACAGTCTCTTTTTTTATGAATAATCTAAGTGAATACGCCCTATCTCCTACTTTAGCATCATATGAACTGCTTATTTGACTATCTACAATTCCAAAACCAAGTTTAGAGGTATAGCCGATTCTATGTTTTGCATCATTTACCATATGACTATTAAAACTATCACTCAAATCATAATATATAATCCAAAATTCCTCCTCTGACTTTAATCGGGTAAATCGCATTTCTTTTTGTAAAACTGCATCAATAACTACTACAGATATATCTGGGGAAATTTCTGTAAAATAAAGAGTTCCATCTACTACTTCTTTAGGGAAATGCATTACATTTTCATCAGTTATGGTGCATCCCAATTCATCAACATATTTTTGTCGCCAATGGGGGGTTAAGGTATAAGTATGCTTAAATTCTGGCAATAAACTATCCATATAATTTATAATAAATTCTGATATTCTTTTGGAGAGATTCCATATACATTAGTAAACTTTTTTGCCAAATAAGAGGCACTGGAGTAATTTAATTGATCTGAAATTTCTCCTACTGTATATTGCTTTGTTTCTAAAAGTTCTTTTGCTTTTTTTAATTTACTATCGTAAAAATATACTGCTGGAGACGACCCAAAAACTTTAGTAAATAGCAGTTTATACTTAGTTGGTGACATCAGTGCTTTGGCAGCCAAAAAATCAATACAGGAAATACTTCTTTGATGTTTTTTTGTAAAAATTTCTTAGAAACGATTATTCTTTTTATATCATCATTAACAACTTCACCAAGGATTGTTTTTTTTGTCTTTAACTGCTCTAAATAATTATTTATCAATGCATAAGCAAGCGCTTTAAAGCTCATCTCATAATACGGACTATATGGTGCAGTTTTTCTAAAATTATTTATTAAAACCTGACTTTGGTAATTCATTCTGTCTATGTTAATAATCGTATTCTTTTTAGAATCGAAAACAATATCATCATTAATTTCACAAATCTTCTTTAAATATTCTCTAAAAGTAGTTTTTTTTATAATGATATAAATACAATACAAATTGGTTTCTTTTTCAATGATATGATCTACATTTAATGCGCCATCTACCATCAGAAAATTATAATCCAGTTTTCCAAATCGTGTTCTTCTTTTATTTATAACAAGATCTACATCTGAATTAAACATAAAGAAAGCAAAGCCACAAAACTCGTATCCGTATTATTCTTATGTTTTAACAATAACGTTTCTTTATAACTTACGTCAATCAGCATCGCTATAATTTCTTCTTCTATATTTAAAATTAAATGTGTGCCTTTATAACTATCATTATCCCCTCTTATAAAATTACCATCTACAACACCTCCCATAGCATTTGCTATAACTCCAACCCAATCGGGACTGCTGTCAAAATCTTGTTCTACTACTTTCATAAAAAATAATTATACCTTAAATGCAAAAAATACATTTTTATTTTTTTTTCTTAAATTATAAATGCACTTTACATCTATTTAAAAAAACATTCTTTTACCATTATAAGCTTGTTGGGTACAATTACTTCTGGTCTATTCATTTTTATTTTATCGCAATAGCCGCACTGGATGTGCCGACAAGGGGCATGATGGTGACTTTTTCGAATCCCGCTTCTTTAGCCCATGACTCAAAATCAGCTCCTGTAAAATCAAAAGCATCTCCAAATTCGATTAACATATTGAGGGACATAGTTAAACCGAAAACATTCTTTTTGCGTTCATTGTCAATAATAGCTTCTATAACAATAAAAGCACCGCCTTCAGGTAAAGCATTATAGGCTTTTTTAATCAGCATTTTTTTGTTTTCAAGATTCCAATCATGCAAAATCATCCCCATAGTTATGACGTCTGCTTTAGGAAATTCATCAATAAAAAAATCGATTGTACCTGTTTTTATCTTATCCTTTAATCCGTGTGCTGCTATGTTTTCAATAGCAAGTGGCTCCACTAGTGGCAAATCATATGTAACACAATCCATATGCGAATTGTATTTGGCTACCTGAATAGATAAAAGACCAGCTGCTCCCCCCATGTCACAAAGTGTTTGGTATGGAGAAAAATCAAACTGGTTTGCAAAAGTAATAAAATTCCCAATAGATATCCCAGACATGGCATGTATAAATTGTTTTAACCGCGCTGGTTCTGAATATAGTTCCTCAAATACGGACTTCCCATTGTATTTTATTTCATTCTGTGGTTTACCTGTGAGCAGAGCTTCATCTAAATCAGCCCAAAATCGGAACAGTCGGTCATTTGCCATTTCCAGAATTCCTCCTATATAAGAGGACTTTTTTTTGTCTAAAAAAATAGCTGCATCAATCGCATTAGAATATCGTGCATTGTCCCAAATTCCATTCCGTTCCAGAAAACCCAAGCCTGTTAATGCATCTAGAAAATCATATACATGACGATCTGTGCATTGAAAAGATAAAGTTTCTTTAATTTCATTAGCAGTCATAGATTTTTGACATGCTAAGAAGGTGAAAAGTTCAAATTTTACAGCAGTCAGCAGCACTTTGGAATTCCAAAATCCTGTACCAATTTGCATAATTTTTTGGGGAGTCGGTTGGTTGGCATCATCTTTCATCTTTACTATAAGTCAAACCATTGGATGTAATTATTTCGTTTTTTTGCTACACTTATGTTATTACCTTTTTATAATACTGCTCTATGTATTATAAATAAGTAAACCAGCTGCTTTTAATAAAAAAAGCACTATTTAATATGTTGAAAACAATTGTATTTAACAACATAAACCACTACTAAACAACATTTTACATCACTAAGTTATAAAAAAACTTAATACCTTCCTTCATTTATTATCAACTTATTCAAACAGTTACAATAAAGCCAATTTTAAAAATTGTCATGAACACAAATAAATACTCCCTAGCCTTCAAAAAAATCTGTTAGAGATACTATTCGTTTTATATGCTTTTTAAGTTGCTAATTAATAGCTCCTGCAAGAAACAGGATCAACATACCTAACTAAAAAACAACATATTACATTGAAAAATTAAAAGAAAAAAGATTCTATAATTACACTAATTACAAGCAAACATGTTAAGAATAGCATTTTTTAAAAGCAATAGATTAATTAAATGAATCATAATTTTTCTATAATTTGTCTTTTATCTGCCCCTTTAGAAAAGTTAAAATCCCTATATTTACTTTTTAGCGCACAAAATTACGTTGAACAAATAGTGAATATCTATAACGTAACGCCAATTAATTTTAAGCAGTCAAGATGGGAAAACATACCATAACAGAAGAAATAGTTTCATTAAAAGATAATCCAATACCTAATAACCTAATAAAGAAAGCTGATTTATTACCTGATCCGCAATCTCAATTAGATTCTACAAGAAGGAAAGAAAGACCTATGCTAGATTCTAGTATTCCGTATCGAAATTTAACAGATGCTGCTAGTAAAAAAGAAAGTATTGGGCAACTCATCAATAAACTAGATGTTGAAACTAATATTAGGTATCAAAGAACTCCAGAAGATACGTATTGTAATGTGTACTCCTACGATTATTGCTATTACGGCAAAGTCTATCTTCCTACAGTTTGGTGGAAAGGTGAGTCTTTAAAAAAAGTATTGCAAGGACAAGAAGTTGAAGCTGTTTTTGGACAAACTGTTGACCGCATTTACTCTAGTGCAATACATGATTGGTTTTTAGAATGGGGCGCTAGTTTGGTTGGGAAAGAATGCATACTGTTGATGAAATTCAAAATAAAGTAAATACCAATGGCGGAATTGGAATAATTTGCGCTAAAAGAAGGCAAAAAGGACTCTCTGGACATATTGTTCCCGTTGTTCCCGAAACAGATTTACATAAAGCCTATCGCGAGAATGGCATCGTAGTATACCCGCTCCAATCGCAAGCGGGAAAGGAAAACCATAACTACTTTTCTGAGGAGAGAAAAGATTGGTGGAATGATGAATTATACTCCTCTTATGTGCTTTATTACCACGAATAAATAAAAACAATCCCTTTGATTGTTTAAGAATTAAAATACTTACTGATTACCAAAGCATTACATAGTTGCAAATCACATAAAAAAGAACTAGATTTGCAACTTGGAAAAAACATGAATAGCCAAAATTAAATTTGAGCTATTCATCCGCTTAAATTATTGATATAAAAGCAATTAATGACAATCGTAATTTTATAACTTCATTATAAAATTTTACTTTTTTATCAATCTTTCAGTCGATACAAATGCAAGTTTCTGAGGACAAAATATAAATTTCTACAATTTTAAAAGTAAAATTAAACTTTTTTAATGGATGCATCTATTATGTTAATCCATTACAAGTTGTTTTGTCCCTGTTTTAAGCAGATTAAGCTCGTATATCCAAATAAGAATAAAGGCTTTAAAAAATTTTAATTAATCACATAAAAGACAATTAGTATAAATGAAAAACACACCGACAAAAAAGTATCTTATTGGGGCATAGGATTAGAGAATGAAACCTACTTGCAATTTACCGATCCCTTAATAGTCACTGGTGCGTTTATACAAGAAAAAATTGGCTTTGAGAGATATAGTATTGACTACAGAAAATGCTATAAACCAGATAGCTTGGCTCCTGTATTGGAAAAAGCTTTTAATTTAAATGAAAACTATCAAGTTAGCAGAATGATGAATAGTCATTCGCTGGAAAAACTAGATATCAACTTTCAGCACAAAACATTAGCAGAAGCAATTCAATTAGTTGATGCCCCTACTGCTGAACCTGTACAGCCAATTGAAAATCCAGAATACCTTGGTAAATCAATCATGGAGCTTTTCCTTGAGGAGCAACCCTATAATATTCAGAGCATGATTACCCAAAGGAATAAAACAATGGGTTCTGTACATTTTGATGGTGATTCTATCGAGTTTGTAACCAAATATTTTGAAAACAGAACAGTAGTTGATTCCTGCAAAGAATTAAAAGCAACCAAAAAATTATTCATTGATAAAATTAATGAATCGGCTGTACTAAAAGAAAAATTAGATTTCCCAGATTACAACAATGGACTTAATATGTTTATGACCAATCAGGAAAATCTGGTTTTATTTAATACTGGAACCTATCATTTTCATATTACTTTACCAACATTAACTGAAGACAGCAGGATTATTGATTACAATAATTTTGAAAAAACACATGCTAATGCTATTTATCTCTTGCAATGGTTTGAGCCCTTCTTTATAGCAACTCTAGGAAGTCCCGACATTATGGGAGTAATTAGTGATACATATAATTTAGACAAAAATTTTACTCTAGGTTCTATGCGAAATGCCATGTCACGTTACATAGGCGTAGGAACGTATAACAAAGCCATGCCAAAAGGCAAAATTCTAACCTATAATGTAGATGATTTTAGAAAACTGCTGAAATTTGAAAAAGAGGAAAACGTCTGGTGGCGTGATCAGATTGAAGCAGACATGCAATATGAAATGCTTTCGGAACTGGGACTTGATTTTAATCAGGAGAAAATGTACCAAAGTGGTTTCGAATTCAGAAGCTTTGATGAGTTTCCAACGGAATACTTAAATGATGTGCTTCAATCAATTCTTCTAATTTGTGAGCATTCCTTAAACCTGCCTAATGTACAATGGGGGCATGATAGCATTGCTTGGAATAATCTCGTTGTAAAAACACTAAAAACAGGTTATTTAGCCGAAATTAATGAAGCTGAAAAAAACGAAATTTTAGATTTATTACAGCTATTAAATCCTGCTGATAGTAATTACAATACACTGAAATCTGAATTTGACGCAATCGTAATGCTAGATGAATTTTTCTTTAAGATTTTAGAAGTTTTACATCACCTATACAAAGACAACAATGTTTAGCCTGGATGCGATGTACGGACAAAAAACAAGCACTGCACCAAAATGGGATAACTTTAATAAATACCAAATAGAAAAGCATTTTCAAAAAATAACTTCAATAAAAATGGACTGCGAGTTGGTTTAAAAATTCAAATTCCTGAAGGTTTTATTGATAAACTGAGGAATCTTTAAATAATTTCTATTTAAAATAAGATACAAACTTGGATTAGATTTTTTAATTAAAGTCTGATCCAAGTTTTTTTGAGTTTATATTTAGATTAGCGAAAATTCATAACTTGTAAAAAATTTATATATTTATTAAGTTAGCTACCATTATAAACCAAATATTCATCTATGAACATACTTCCGAATTTTGATATAAAATCAGATGCAAAAATATCAAAGGAATTCTTGAAAAGAAACATCTTAACATTTCATCAAGCAACGGAATACATTCAAAATTTAGATTACGGACGTAACGAAAACAAAGATGATTTAAGAACACTTTTCTCAGATAACAAAGGAACTTGTAGTACCAAACACGCTATCCTAAAGCAATTAGCAGATGAAAATTCTTTTAGCTATATTAAATTAATACTTGGGATTTTCAAGATGAGTGCCACCAACACACCAAAAATTGGAAATACTTTATCAAAAAAGAATCTGAAGTATATTCCAGAGCGCATAATTACTTAAAATATAAAAACATCATTTTCGATTTTACTAAACAAAATTCATCATCGGCTGACTTTGAAGATGATTTACTTTGAAACCGAAATTCAACCAAACGAAATAAGCCAACATAAAATCCAAATGCATAAGAATTTCTTAACAAATTGGCTTAATGAAAATAACAACATTAACTACTCTCTTGATGAACTTTGGGAAATCAGAGAGCAATGTATTCAAGATCTATCAGAATAAACAAAATAGCTTATTGAGATTCGAGTTTTAGGCTGGCTTCAAAGTAGTTTTGTGTTTAATAAAAAAATATGCATCTTTAATCTCCAAAAAACGCCAAACGCAGAACTTCAGCAAATGAAATGTCTAATAAAAAAAATATTTCTTAAAACCTTTTTTTGTTTTTTTATTATTCTTCTAATAGCCTGCGAAGGAAAAAAAGAAGAAAATCCCTCCTATTGGGATGAAGGTGCTGGAACTACCTGTGGGAAAGTTGCACTTAACCTTAGCAATCCGTATAACCTGCAGATCATCCTCGAAGAAGCCAAGATCCCGGTATTGGTGGATGCGGGTGTGGGCACTGCCTCCGACGCGACCATCGCCATGGAACTGGGCTGCGACGCGGTGCTGATGAACTCGGCCATTGCCCATGCCCAGCAACCAATCATGATGGCCCAAGCCATGAACCACGCCATCGTCGCGGGCCGCCTGGCCTACCTCGCCGGGCGCATGCCGAAAAAACTCTATGCCAGCGCCTCTTCGCCGCTGGATGGTCTGATCAAGTAAGAGCTATTGATGACTGAATCGAACGAAACGCCGAACACCGTGGAAGAGGGCGACGAGTCCAAGCACCGCCCGCATCGAGACTGTGATGCGCGCCGCCGCATGACCGAAGGCCAGCAAAAGGGCCTGGAACAGGGCACGCCGCTGTTCGTCTGTGCCCTGGCCGATGCGCCGGTGGACTATGACCAAGTGCTCGGCCGTTCGGCCCCGCGCTCCCTGGAAATCGGTTTCGGCATGGGCCATTCCCTGCTGGAAATGGCCGCAGCCGCGCCGGAGCAGGATTTCATCGGTGTGGAAGTGCACCGTCCAGGCGTCGGCGCACTGCTCAAGGGCGTGCTGACCCAGGGCCTGAAAAACCTGCGGGTCTACGACTGCGACGCGATTGAAGTGCTCAACCGCTGCATCGCCGACAACAGCCTCGACCGCCTGATGCTGTTCTTCCCCGACCCATGGCACAAGGCCCGTCACCACAAGCGCCAGTACGTCCAGGCGTCCTTCGCGGAACTGGTGCGC